>JAZOCA010000120.1:0-10685 GCA_045596285.1 Christensenellaceae bacterium
CAGAAAATCGCTTTCTTACTGCGAAGTTTCCTTATACTTTGATAATACGGAAAAGATTTTTCCCAGTTTAGAGTATACTGAAGTCTGTATGACTAGAAAACTATTTAGAAGTGGTGAAAGTGAATATTATCTGAACAAACAACCTTGTCGTATGAGGGATATTGTTAATCTTTTACACGAATGTGGGGTTAGTAAAAATGGTTATACGATAATCGGTCAGGGTAAAATTGCGGAAATTATGAACGCAAAGCCTGAAGATCGTCGTGCTATTTTTGAAGAGGCTGTTGGTATAGCTTCTACTAAGGCGAAGAAGATAGATAACGAAAGAAAACTTGAAAGAACTCGTGAAAATATTATAAGAATTATCGATATAACGAGCGAACTTGAAAAAGATTTAATTCCCATGGAAGCAAAAGCAGAAAAGACTCGTGAATATTTGCAACTTGCTTCTGAATTCAAGTACCATGAAATAAATAACTATCTTTATAAAGCAGATAATTCTCATACTGAAAAAGAAAAAATTGATAATAGAATTAGGGGCTTAGAAGAAGAGCAGGCTATTAAGAATAAAGATTTGGAAAAAGCGCAAAAAGGCTATTCTGATCATCAGAAAGAAGCAGTTGATGCTGATAGAAAGATTAGTGAATTAAGCGAAGAAATTTTAAATCTTAGCGTCGGTTTAGAAAAACAATCAGGTTTTACCTCTCTTTTTAATCAAGAAATTAATTTCTTGCAAGACGATAATACTCGTTTAAAAAATGATAATAGTGAAAAGAAAGAAAAGATAGAGTTTATCGATAAGGCGATTGCTGCAAAAAATCAGAAAATCATTGATTCAAACAGTGATTTAGAGACAATAAATAAGGAAATTGATAACCTTTCTTCAGAACTTACTTCTGTAATGAAAAAACTTTCTGAAGGGGAAAGCGCTACGCAAGATGCTCAAAATAAAGTTCTTCAGTCTGTGGAATCTCTTGCTGATATTAAGATGAATATTGGTGCGTTATCCGGTGAGAAAAACGTTATTTCTTCACAACAACAAGAAGTAATAGAAAAAATGACATCTTTAGCAGCTAAGCGCAATGAAGTTCAAAGAGAAAAAGATATATGCGATCTCTCTATTGAAAAAACTTTAAAAGACATTTCTGCTCTGAAAGAAGGTATCGAAGATGAAGAGGGGGCAATTCGATCAACAAACGAGTATATTTCTCAAATAAACAACAAGATATACACTTTAAATGCTGACGTATCATCTTTATCCGCTAGAAAAAACGTATATAGTGGGTTAAAAGAATCTTTTAGCGGTTATCCCGATTCAGTTCGTAACCTAATGCTTGCAGCAAAAACAAATGCAACACTTAATCAAAAAATTAAGGGTGTTGTCGCATCAATTATTAAAACAGATGTAAAATATGAAATTGCGATTGAAACATTATTAAGCGGTGCGGCTACGAACATTGTTGTTGATACACCAAGGGATGCTGAATATTTAATTGAGCATTTAAGGCAAAATAAGCTCGGTAAGGCTACATTTTTACCGATCACATCATTAAAAATTCGCCAGAATTCAAATGAAATAATGCGCGCATGTGGCGAACATGGTGCGATAGGTCTTGCTGCTAAATTTGTTAATTTCGATCCTTATTATGATAAAGTAGTTGGCCATTTATTAGGAAATACATTAATCTGCGATAATATTAATAATGCAACAACGATTGCGCAACGCTATCATTTTGCCTTTAGAATTGTTACCTTAGAAGGTGATCTATTGCTTCCATCGGGTGCTATGAGCGGTGGCTCAAGAAGGTCAAATAGTTCAAATTTACTTGCTACCGATAGAATGCTTGAGCAAATTGAAAAAGAGTTAAGAGAAAAAAGTGAAGAATTAAAAGTTCTTAATAACAACAAAGAGCAATCAATGTTGCAGGTTAACGATATGATTGAGGACCTAGAAAAGAAAGAAAATGCTCTTGTTGATTGTAAGCAATCAATCGCGACATTAAGAGAAAAATATGCTTCACTTGAAAAAAACTTGGCGGAATTAGATGCTGAAATAAAACAAAATGAGGGTGCATTTAAGCAAATTACCGCTCGTTTAGAAGAAATTAAAAAGCAATATAGCGATATTGAAGAAAATAATGAGAAACTAAGCGAAGCACGTGCAAATGCGTCTTCAGATGCGTTACGTCATCAATCAGCGTATGATTCGTTAAAGAAAAAGAGAGAAGAATTAATAGAATCAAACCTTACATTGCAAAAAGCTCTTGCTGCATTAAATACTGAAATTTCAAATTCTAAAGATGAAATTTTGCGTTTGCAAGCTGATAGACGTGATGCAGAGGAAATAATTAATAAAAATAAGCAGTTAATTGAAGAAAATTTAATTGCTATAGATAAGAAAAGGCGAGAAATTGAAAAAATTGCTTTAAGTAGTGAAGAACAGACAGGGCTTAATTTAAAAAGAGATGAGTTAGATTCCATAAAAACAAGAAAGTATGAATTGAGCGAATTAATTCAACAGGACGATTTACGTAGACAAATGCTCATTTCTGAATTAAACAGAGTTGCGCAGCGTTTGATGGAAGAAAAGATTGCGCTTACTAAAATCGATACTGATCTTGAATATATGCAAAAGCATATTGAAGAAGAATATGGTTTGACATATGAAACTTGCCTTTCTCAAAAAGATCCAGAATATAATATGGCTTTGTCTAATCAAGAAATGCACAGAATTAAAAGAAAAATTGCCACTTTGGGGGCTATTAACCCCACAGCAATTGATGAATTTAACGCTTTAAAGGAACGTTACGAAGATTATAATAGACAAAGAAATGATCTCGAAGCGGCCGAAGCCGATCTAAAATCTGTTATAAAATCTATTACGGAAGAAATGCTTGAAATATTCAATGAAGGTTTTGAAACAATAAGGGTTAACTTCAAAAGAATATTTAAAGAATTATTTGGCGGTGGTAGTGCTGACCTTGTTATTGAACCAATACAAGAAGGGCAAGATCCTTTAGATGCAGGCATTGAAATCGTTGCAGAACCGCCTGGAAAAAAACTTACAAAGATCTCGCTTTTATCAGGTGGAGAACAGGCGTTAACGGCAACTGCAATTTTATTTGCAATTCTTCGTTTAAGACCAATGCCTTTCTGTGTATTAGACGAAATAGAAGCGCCTTTGGACGATGCTAACGTAGAAAGAGTTGCAACGTACTTAAAACACTTTGCTGAAGAAACACAATTCGTAGTTATAACTCACAAAAAGGTTACTATGGAAAATGCAGATACATTATTCGGCGTAACTATGGAAGAAAAGGGTGTTTCAAAGATAGTTTCAGTTAAGCTTTCTGATATTAACGGAGATATGGCAGACTAACGGAGTTTTATATGGGATTTTTTAAGAAAATTTTTGGTGCGTTAAAAAAGACTAAAGACGCATTTGCTAAAAAAATTTCTTCCTTATTTACAGGCGATAAAATAGGTGAAGAGTTTTATGAAGACCTTACTGACGTTTTAATTTCGTCGGATGTTTCTTATTCTGTTGCTGAAGATATAGTAGATAATTTAAGAGACAGAATGATTGACGAAAAAGCATCCGATAAAGAATACGTTATAAATAATCTTAAGGAAATACTTATAGAAAAACTTGAAGAAGCGGGAGAAATAAAAATATCTTATCCCGCTGTAATCACCGTCATAGGCGTTAACGGTGTTGGAAAAACTACTTCAATTGGTAAGCTTGCTTCTTTCTTTAAATCAAAGGGAAAAAGCGTTATTTTGGCTGCTGGTGATACTTTCCGTGCTGCTGCAGGCGAACAACTTAACGTTTGGTCGCAAAGGGCAGGGGTTCGAATTGTTTCTCATGGTGAAGGAAGTGATCCATCTGCTGTTGTTTATGATGCTGTTTGTTCTATGAAGGCGAAAAAAACAGACGTTTTAATTGTCGATACAGCAGGAAGATTGCATGTCAAGGCAAATTTAATGGAAGAATTAAAGAAAATTTCACGTGTTGCCGAAAAAGAATATCCAGAAGCAAATTTTTATAAATTTATAGTTTTGGATGCAACTACAGGGCAAAACGCGCTTTCACAAGTTTCCGCATTTGACGAGGCGATAGGGATTGACGGCATTATTTTAACGAAACTTGATGGAACGGCAAAAGGGGGCTTTGTGATTTCGCTTTGTGCAGAAAATCAAATACCCGTTGCTTTCGTTGGTACAGGCGAGGGGATTGACGATATTGAGCAATTTGATGCCGAATCATTTATAGACGGTTTATTATGAGGATGGAAGATTATATTGTTTATATCGCAAGATTTATAGTTTTGCTTTTTATCTTACCGGCTCATGAATTTGCCCATGCCTTAGCTGCGTATAAAAACGGAGATTATACTGCAAAATTTTCAGGTAGATATACCCTTAATCCATTAAAACATTTTGATCCTATTGGACTTGTATGTTTCTTGATTGCAGGATTTGGTTGGGCTAAGCCAGTTCCTGTCAATCCTTATAATTTTAAAGATTATAAAAAAGGATCTTTTTGGGTTTCAGTTGCAGGTGTAGTTGCAAACTATTTACTCGCGTTTATCTTTTACCCCTTATTTATTTTATGTTCTTACTTTTTGGGTAGATATAACAACTTTTTTTCGCAATTAATTATTATGATAATGTATTGCGGCTTTGTTTTGGATCTAAATTTTTGCGTATTTAATCTAATTCCAGTATTTCCTTTAGATGGGTTTAGATTAATCGATACGTTTGTAAAAAAACGTGGGAAAGTATATGCTTTTTTGCGTCAATATGGATACTACGCTTTACTCGGATTAGTTCTTTTAAGTTCATTATCAAGAACTAACTCCAGTTTATCATTTTTAAACGTATTCGGTTATTGTATGAAGTTTGCAACTGACATTTTTGGATATCCGATTACAGCATTTTGGAATTTTATTTTTACTTTAATATTCGGTTAATTTATGGAAGGTAATTACGAAATAAAGAACTTCGAAAGCGTTTGTGAATATCAAACGAAGATTATTGACTTTACTGGACCATTAGATTTTTTATTGTTTCTTGTTAAAAAGGCAAGAATAGAAATAAAAGATATTTTTGTTTCGGAAGTAACAGATCAATTTTTGAAGTATCTTGACGCAATGGAATTTTTAGATATTGAAAAAGCGAGCGAATATGCTGGATTCGCCGCGTCTTTGTTGTATGAAAAATCAAAAGCACTTCTTCCTAAAATAGATGAAGATATTTTAGATGAAATTGACGACGGCAAGCGAACAATAATGCAACGATTAAAAGAACTTGAACTCTTTAAAAATATGAGTGAAAGATTAAAGGCACTTGAAAACGTTGATCGATATTATAAGCCGCCTGAACCATCAGCTAATGATTATAGAATCGTATATAAAGATTTTAATTTTGAAGGACTAATGAAAGCTTTCTCGAATTTGCTTTCTAGGGTAGAGTTAGAAAGAAAAATTCATCAAAACAGAGAAATTCCTAAAGAAGTTTTCACAGTTCCCGAAAAAATGCAATTTATACGTGAGCGTTTACTTGAAGTAAAGGAATGTTCATTTTTTGAATTGTTTAAACTTACTGCGTCAAAAAGTGAAATTATCACAACCTTTCAAGCTATGCTTGAGTTATTAAAAAGACAGTTTATTAAGGTCGAACAAAAAATAGTTTTTGACGATATTACAATTACACTTAACGAAGAACATGGAGGGGACGACATTGGCGACTTTGGAGACCTTGACGAATATAATTGAGTCTATAGTATTTGTTGCTGGTAATGCTATTTCGGCAAAAGATATTGCTGAAAGATTAGAAGTTACCGAAAAAGTTGTACTTGAAGCAGCAAAAAAACTTCAATTAAAGTACGATGAAAATAGCGGTATAAATTTATTGATTTTTAACAAAAAATTACAATTTTGTTCTAATCCTAAATATGCTGAAGAGGTTGCATCTGTTCTTAATCCCATCAGAGAAAGAGAACTTTCTAAAAGTATGATGGAAGTTGCTGCAATTATTGCTTATAAACAGCCTGTAACCCGTTTAGATCTTGAAGAAATAAGAGGCGTTGATAGTGAATACGCTATTCAAAACTTGCTTAAATTAGGTGTTATTGAAGTTGTTGGCAGAAAAGATGCCATCGGTAGACCCGTGCTGTTTGGTACTACGGATCAGTTTTTAAAGCGCTTCCAAATTTCATCTTTAGATGATTTGCCTGATTATGATCAGGTTCTTGCTGAAATTCAATCTATTAATACTGATACGTATTTGTTTAGAAAAGATTCTTATGATGAAAATAAAGATCCCGAAGTAATTGCTGCAAGAGAAGCTGCTGGAAATAATCTTACGGAACAACAGCAATTGCCTGTTGATGCTGACGATGACGGGGCAGCAGAGCAAGCAGATAATTTTGGGGACGATGACATTGATTTAGTAGACATTTCAGATGAAGATTTACCTGATTTTCTCGAAGGTGAAGATGTCACAACAATTAGTTAATGTGTTATATTTATTATGAAGAATATTATTGTTGTGACGGGCGCAAGTAGTGGTATCGGTAAAGAATTTGCAATCCAAATTTCTAAAAAAGAAAAAGTAGATGAAATTTGGGTAATAGCGCGCAGATCTCAATTATTAAATGAATTAAAAAATTACGTTGATTGCGATATTGTTCCTATTGAAATGGATTTAACAAATCAAGAAGATATGAAAAAATATCAAATTATGTTAGCTAAACATAATCCCAACATAGTTATTTTAGCTAATTGTGCAGGTTTTGGTAAATTTGAGCATTACGAAAACGTTGAAAATGCTGTTCATTTAAATATGATAGATTTAAATTGCAAAGCGCTTATTTCAATGACCGATTTATCTTTGCCGTATATGAAAAATGGATCAAAAATAATGAACGTTATCTCATGTGCTGGATTTCAACCCATACCTTATATAAACGTATATGCTGCGACAAAAGCATTTGGTTTAAGTTATAGCAGAGCTTTAAATCGTGAATTAAAATATAGAGGGATAAGCGTTTTAGCTGTATGTCCGTATTGGACAAAAACTCAATTTTTTAATAGAGCGATTAAAGATAATGATAATCCGGTTGTTATCAACTATGACGTTTTATATGACACTACTGACGTAGTTAAGCATGCTATAAAGAAACTTTATTCCAAAGCTGATATTGCGGTTTATGGATTTAAAAATAAAGTTCAGCACTTAGGTGTTAAAATTTTTCCACATAAGATGGCAATGAATGTTTGGCTTAAAAGACAAAAGCTAGATGGAACAAAAGAAAATAGAAAATTAGGTAAAAAATAATGAGTTTAGCCGATCAAATATTTATAAAAAATTGTAAAGATATATTAGAAAATGGTTCATGGGATAAAGAATTCAATGTAAGGCCGCGTTGGCATGATGGAACGCCTGCGTATACAATTAAGCAATTTGCAATTGTAAATAGATACGATTTGCAGAAAGAATTTCCCATTTTAACAATTAGAAAAACCTTTTTTAAGTCAGCTATTGATGAAATATTGTGGATATGGCAAAAAAAATCAAATAACGTTAATGAATTAAATAGCCACATTTGGGATAGTTGGGCTGATGAAAATGGAAGTATTGGTAAAGCATACGGATATCAATTAGGTGTGAAAAATAAATAT
Organism: Christensenellaceae bacterium; assembly: GCA_045596285.1. Classification (GTDB taxonomy): domain Bacteria; phylum Bacillota; class Clostridia; order Christensenellales; family Borkfalkiaceae; genus HGM11416. The sequence goes on from JAZOCA010000120.1 coordinate 7,686, forward strand.
AGAGAAGGAGATTTTGACCAGGTTGACCGTGTAATTTACGATTTAAAGAACAATCCTAATTCACGCCGAATAATGACAAATATTTATAATTTTGCCGATTTACATGAAATGAATTTATATCCTTGCGCTTATTCTATGACCTTTAACGTAAAAGACGGCAAATTGAATGGTATATTGAATCAAAGGTCAAACGATATGCTTGTTGCTAACAATTGGAACGTATGTCAATATGCAGTTTTAATTCACATGCTGGCGCAGGTTAGCGGATTAAAAGTTGGTGAACTTGTTCATGTTATTTCTGATGCTCATATATACGATAGGCATATACCTATTGTCGAAAAGATTATTAATAATCCGCAATATACTGCACCTAAATTAATGATTAATCCAGCGATTAAAAATTTCTATGATTTTACAGTTCAGGATTTTGAACTATGCGATTATGAATGTACACCGCTTGATTGCAAAATTGAGGTAGCCGTATGATTGCAATTTTACATGCAGATAGAGAGTGGGGGATCGGTAAAAAAAATGGTTTAATGTTTTCTTTGCCATTAGATATGAAGTTTTTTAGAGAAACTACATTAAATAAAGTAGTTTGTATGGGCTATAATACGCTACTTTCCCTACCTAAATCGCAACCTTTAAAAAATCGTACAAATGTTGTTCTTTGTATGGAAGACGTTTCTATTGATGGGTGTGTTTGCGTTCATAGTGTTAATGAATTACTTTCTTTTGTAAAGCAATTTAATACTGATGACGTTTTTATAATTGGTGGAGCAAGCGTTTATAAAACAATGCTCCCATATTGCGACAAAGTATATTTAACAAAAGTTGATGCGGTTGGCAACGCTGAAGTATTCTTTCCTAATCTTGATGAGCATGAAGATTTTAAGTGCATAAGTGAAAGTGAAGTTATTAACGACAACGGATATAATATAAAATTTACTACATATCTTAATCTAAATGTTAAACAATTTTAGTATTTGTTGTCAAACATAAAAATGGTAAAAAATCAAGATAAAATAAGCAATTTTAATTTTTATTATATAAAAAACAGGTCGTAAATTTTACGGCCTGTTTTTTTATTTTTCTAAATTTTTATGCGCTTGGGGTGTTACATATACTGTTTTATAGTCGGTATATATTACTGCGCCATATTTTGACTTGGGTGGCTTTTTAACGTATTTTTTTTGAGTGTAGTCAACTGGAATTTTATCTCCAGATTTTGCTTCGCTGTAATATGCGCATATTTCAGCTGCTAATTGAAGTATTTCATTTGGCACGTGAGAAGTTGCACCTTTTATGATTACGTGCGCTGAATGATAATCTTTTGTATGAAGCCATAAATCAGAGGGATTTGCTGAAAAGGTTAGTTTATCATTTTGTAAATTATTTTTTCCGGCTAGAATTGTATATCCATTATATTCAAACGTTCGAAAATCAATTTTATCTATTTTTTTGTTTTGCTTAATATTTTTATTCGACTTAATAAGTCCTACTTGCATTAATTCATCTTCAATATTTTGCAAATCAGCGATATCATGTGCTATTTTAAGTTCTGCAACAACAGATTTTAGATAGTTTATTTCACTTTCAGCTTGTTCTTTTTGGGGGATAATTGCCTTTAAAGTGTTTTTTAATTTTGCATATTTTTTAAATAATTTTTGAGCATTATCGTTTGGGCTTATTTTATCGTCTAAATTGATTTTTAGCGGTTTATTATCGTTGTAGTAATCTTCTACGATTACGAATAGATCGCCTCGCTTAATCTTATAAATATTAGCGGTGATTAGTTCGCCTTTTCTTCGAACGTTTTCTGCATCATTACACTCTATTTCTTTTTCTGCAATTATCTGCAGTTTTTTCTCTTCTTTTTTAATTTTAGAATTAACCGACGTAATAAGCCTATTTTGCATTTCTGTAAATTCTTTTTTTAGATATTTGTTATCGAAGAAATACTGTTCGGCTAATAAGATATTTTGAAAATATTTTTTCTCGCCGGATATTGACTGATAATCACAAAAACAAAAATCTAAAAGCTTATTACTAGTAGAAACTACAATTGACTGACCAGCGTAATTATTTATAAAATCCAAGATGAAATCGTAAAATTCATTTGTTTTTACGATAGGCGACTCGATATATTCTTTATTAAAAAATCTATAACAAATCTCTTTAGCTGTTACAATGGATAACCCCTGAATATTGTTAAAAAGATACTCGCATAAATTTCCTGAAGTAAAATTAGACAATAAATTAATTATGGAGTTTTTATCGTCTAAATCGTATTTTCCTTGACTTTTCGGTAATGAATATTTTGCCCCAACAAGCAAGGCCCATTCTTTGTTTAATTCAAGTGAGGATGTTTTTAGTGTTCCACATATTATTTCATTTTCACAAAAAATCACATTCGAATATTTCCCCATTATTTCGCAGTATAATTCTTTTTCAACAATTTCAAAAAAATCATTTTTCCCTTCAAAAATTATTTTAACAATTCGTTCGTTTCGAATAGTTATAATATTTTTAATTGTTGCCGATAGTAGATGTTTTCGAAGAAGCATGCAAAATCCCGTTGGGGTAGAGGGGTTTCTTTTTTCAACATTAGTAATGCCTACGCGTGTTCCAACTGCATTAGCGCAAATACAAAGCTTATACGCGCCTGATTTTGAGTATAATGAAAGAATTATTTCGTCTGCTGATGGTTGCGTTATTTTGTTTACTTTTGCACCTTCAAATAAATCATTTAATTCACGAGCGGTTTTAGCAAGTGTAATTGCATCTTGGGGCATTTTTTACTTCCTTATAATTATTTTAGTGATAAAATCACGATTATTACGCTTATATTATATATAAAATCCGCAAAAAAGTAAAATATATGCGATAAAAACTTTACTTTTTTAATCAAATTTGTTAAAATAATCTTCGTTAAAAAAATAAGCATCAATATTTCAGGAGTGAAAAAAGATTTCATTATGAATTACAAAGTAGAAAAAA
>JAZOCA010000121.1:0-10141 GCA_045596285.1 Christensenellaceae bacterium
TACTGAACCACGCGACTATCGCGTGGTTTTTCTTTATATCAACAAAGGGCTTTTCTTTCTTTAAAGAAAAGCCCTTTTATTATAAAAAACCCGTCTATAGGACGATTATTAACTATTAGGTGTTATTTGGGAAAAGTGGAAGTTCAAAGAAGCCTGAACATACTTCTTGCGTGTATTCTTGGCAAGGCGGAATAGTAGCATAGCCGTATGACGGTACTAAAAGTTCAACCTCCATAACTACTTTTAATATTACCGTTACACAACATGAAACGGTAAATCCTTCCGTTGTACTTACGAAAGTTCCTTCGGGCGCGACAATAGAAACGGATGCTTCAACAAAATAAGGTATAATAGACGGTTCTGGAACGAAAAGTATAACGTCGCTGGTAAGCGTAGTTGAACTGGTAGCCCTACCCTCTACGCCGTTAGCATCCGTATATAAAACTTCCATGGGCACGGTCATTGTAACTTGGACGCGTGCAAAATTTGGTCTATCAGTTAATCTATCCACTTGAAGTGAAGTAATAGTGGCCTTTGTGGTGGTACTTTTTGCAGAAACGAAAGTTAACGGATATGTAGGATCTGCGGGTGTTGGATCGGTTAATGCAAGTGCAATGCCTTCTTCCTGCGTTTGTTTTATACATGCGTCGAATACTTTTTTTGCTTGAACGCAAACCTTTTCGCAAAGGCCGTTTAATGCGTTTCCGTTTATTTGACCGGGGCTTCGGTCGGACTGATAATTAGAAAAAAATGACATTTTTTACCTCCGTTAGATATATATCTATTCACTTTAATATATGCTAAGGATAACTTTTTTTGCCACATTTATTAAAGTAAATATAAAAAACCCAACTGACGCCTAAAAATGCCATCGTTGGGTTTTAGTGATAAATTTAACTCTATTCTATTATCAAAATATCGTCTATAGAAATTTCTTCTCCGCTTTGTAAAATTAAAAGTCTTTCGTACTCTTTGATTTTTGCAACCTGACCGTGAGCGGTAACGTATTTTCCACCTGACTTTTTAGCATCCGGCAAGAAATAAGTAACCGCCACCATCGGCTTACTTGCAATATTTTGTTTAATTTCAATCAATTTTCGATTTACTACCTTTTGCTCTTCATCACTTAAAAGCAAAAAATCATCAGTTAATCGCGCGCATTCTTTAATTGCTTGATCGTGCCCGGTTAACGCCGCAAAGGGCGAAAACTGCGCAGCCCTATCTGATACGGACATCTTTGCTCTATTTTTAGAGATATGGCGGGGTAAATCAATAATATCTGCATATTTTTTCCATTCTTCGTTCACGCCTTATGCCCCCCAATTTGTCCATTTCGCTCCTTAGCGGTAGCCCCTTCTTCTAAATTCATACCCTTAAGCATTGAATTTTTGCCATACTTTTTCTTGATCCCGCTAACCGCCTTTTGTAAACTTCTTTCTTTTAACAGTTCTTTATCTTGCTTTTCGCGTTCTTTCGCTTGAATAACGCTATCGGAAAACAAGTTTAACTGTTCGCCTTGCGCAGGATTTTCTTCACTAACTGGCAAAACTCTACCAGCAGTTAAATTGATTCTTCTAACTAGCAAATGCTCGTTAACTATTCTATCGTATAACTGCATAACTGCGCTAGTTATAAGTTTTGAAGAAGAATTTCTTCTTTCCAAATTAAAAGTACCGTGCGCGTGCTTGGGAATAAGTCTACCGTAATGGTCCTTAACTACTTCACCACTATAATTTTTACTTATTTTTTCATCAGTTAAATTTTCTATGTCATAACCGACGGTTAAAACGATTTGGTCGGTAACCAACCCCCTTTCAACTAAATCTAAAGAAAGTGAATCTGCCATTTCTTTAACAACTAGCCTTGCCTTAAAGTAATCGTAAGGCTCTTTTAAAACCTGACCGGTTGCAATACTGTTCACACTTGGCTTATAAGCCTTAATATCTGCAATAGTACAAGGCTCGTATCCCCAAGCGTGATCAATAAGCAGTTCAGCGTTAACACCAAACAGTTTATAAAGCAAATCTTCGTTATAAAAATCGGTGGGTTTGCCAAGAGAACAGCGCGCAATATCCCCCATCGTTCGCAACCCGTATTCTTCAAGTTTATTCGCATACCCCCTACCTACACGCCAAAAATCGGTTAACGGGCGGTGATTCCAAAGCAATTTGCGATAAGAAATTTCATCTATTTCAGCAATGCGAACACCATCGCTATCTGGCGCGGTTTTTTTGGCAACTATATCCATAGCCACCTTGCATAAATATAAATTAGGCCCAATTCCCGCAGTTGCCGTTATACCAGTAGTTCTATAAACTTCCTTAATAATAGTACGCGCAAAATCGTGTGCGGAAGATCTTCTTGCTTTTAAGTAAGATGTTGCATCTATAAACACTTCGTCTATAGAATAAACGTGAATATCTTCTGAAGAAACGTATTTTTGATAGACGTCGTATATACGGGTGCTATATTTTATATAAAAAGCCATTTGTGGTGGTGCTATAACGTAGTCTATTGCAAGAGATGGGTTTTCCTTTAGCAAATTATGGTCGTAAGAAGAGCCCGTAAGTTTGCGGTTTGGCGCATTTTTTCGCCTTTCTTCGTTGGCTTTTTTTACTTGTTGAACCACTTCGAATAGTCTTGCCCTTCCCCCTATACCGTACGATTTTAAGGATGGAGAAACCGCCAAGCAAATAGTTTTTTCAGTTCTTTCTTTATCCGCTACCACAAGGTTGGTTGTAAGCGGATCGAGTCCACGCTCTTTGCACTCTACGGACGCGTAAAAAGATTTCAAGTCTATTGCAATATATACTTTTTTACCGCTCATTTTACGCCTCCTTTACCATCCTTCTTTTTATAATCTTATTATACCAAAAAGCACAAAAATTATCAATACCTTTTTGCTTTTTACTCTTATTTTTTATTTTCGCCCTTTAAAATCAAATAAAGCTACTATACAAATGGAGTTTGCTTACCTTTTTTTATAAATAATAAGTTCGGGATTTTCTCCGTTTTCTTCATAACTGCAAACGAGAAGAAAATCCATATTTCCAGCAATCCCTATGCATCTACCGCCAAATTCACTTTCGAGTTGACTACCAAGGTAAGTTTGTTTATCGTTAAGAAATTTCACTTTTTCCCCATTAGGTAGAGTATATTCCATATTGATAAATTCACCCGACAGCACGTTTAGTTTTTCTACCTTGGGCAATCCTTCAACAGATAAAAGAGCGTTAAATTCGCGAATCAACTGCGCTTTAAATTCTTCAAGTTTTTCTTTTCCACCTATTTCGACGTATCGCTTCCAAACGTCAAGGGTGTATTCACCGTCTGCATAACACCATTTACAGTATTCCTCGTTAAAATTTCCGTCGACTTCACGGCTAGTATTGCAATCTTCAAGAGGCATACCACAACATTGACAAACGAGTTCTCTCGGGGAGCCTAAAAGGGTGTTGATAGACACGTTAAATATTTTGGAAAGTAGTTTAAGAGTATCTATATTCGGTATTGTTTCGCCAGTTTCCCACCGAGATACCGCCTGCCTTGTAACAAAGATTTTTTCTGCAAGTTCCTCTTGTGAAAGCCCGTTTTTTCTTCTTAATTCGTAGATTATCTCTTTCGTTTCCATAAAATTACCACCTTGTTAATTGTGATTCTATTATATCACTGACTATTTGAGTTGACAAGCAACTTGCTGTTGCTATCTGCGCATAAAATTATTATTCAAGAAAGCATATTACGTAATATAAATAAAGTTGATTCAAGTTATTTTGCAATTTAAAAAAGCCCGTCTTTTTAAAAGTCGAGCCTTTTCATTATTTGATTTACATTACCATAGAAAACGAATTTTTGCTTGGTCTTTATGTAAAAATTTGCTTTTTGGTTAATTTTATTTATATACGTATGTTATTATTAATTACATTTTGCTTTTCTTGCTTCTTGTTCTTCCTTTCTTTTTAACCAGCATTTTCTGCACATTGCTTCATATCTGCCGTTACCACCAAGAAGAAGTTGATCGCCTTCGTAAACAACGTCTCCGTTATCATCTAATCTTGCATTCACAGTTGCCTTTGAACCGCACTTGCAAACGGATTTTATTTCAGTAATAGATTGCGCTATTTCAAATAGGCGTTGACTACCGGGGAAAAGATGAGTTAAAAAGTCCGTACTTAAACCAAAACATAAAACGGGAATATCGTAATCCATAACGATTTTATCTAACTCATCTACTTGCGTGGGGGTTAAAAACTGACATTCATCACAAATAACCACCTTGCAATCGGAATGTTTTTCTTTATATAACTGATAGATATTCATATCAGCAGGAACTGCAATGGCCTTTGCTTCAAGCCCGATTCTAGAACGAACGACGTCTTGCCCATCGCGCGTGTCGAATGCGGGTTTTATAAACATAACCTTCATATTGCGTTCTTCATAGTTAAATTTAGTAATTAACGCTTGTGCAGACTTAGAACATCCCATTGCACCAAATCTAAAATACAACTTAGCCATGAACCTTATCTCCTGTAAAAATTATTCTACGCGTGCCAAAACAAGTGGGCGTTTTTCGGGCGGATTATCCCCGATAACCGTGCTATAGAGCAGTTTTTCTTCACTTTTTGCAAAATCGTTTTTATCGCTATATAAAGTTGCGATAACATCTCCTTCGCGAACGTAATCGCCTGTTTTTGCCTTTAAAATAATGCCTGCAGAAAAATCAATTTTATCTTCTTTAACGTTTCTGCCCGCACCTAAAAGCAAACTTGCAATTCCGTAACCTTCTGTATCTACGCTAACGATATATCCGCTTTTTTGCGCCTTTACTTGATGACTATAATCTGCTTTTTTAAATAATTCCGGATTAGAAATATATTCTTCTTTTCCACCCTGCGCCCTTACCATATTTTTAAAAGTGTTTAATGCGCTTTTGTTAAAAATAGCATCCTTTGCCATTTGTTCACATTCTTCAATACTGCCTTTTTCGGCTAAATACAGCATATTACTTGCAAGAGCAATACAAACTTCGGTTAAATCTTTCGGCCCGTTTCCGTTTAAAACTTCAACGGCTTCTTTCACTTCTAGAGCATTGCCTATCGCGTTGCCAAGTGGAATATCCATATCCGTTATTAACGCAAGCGTTTTCTTGCCCGCATTTTTGCCTATATCAACCATAATTCGCGCGAGTTTTTTGCTATCTTCTACCGTTTTCATAAAAGATCCGCTACCCGTTTTAACGTCTAAAACTATGCAATCGTCGTCGGCAGCAAGCTTTTTCCCCATAATACTAGACGCAATTAAAGGCATACTGTCTACCGTAGCAGTAACGTCACGCAAGGCGTAAAGCTTTTTATCTGCAGGTGCAAGTTCTGCGCTTTGCCCAACGATAGCAATACCCGTTTCGTTTACTATCTCTTCAAATTCAGAAGTAGGTATATCCGTTCTAAATCCTGGAATAGATTCAAGTTTATCTATCGTGCCACCGGTATGACCTAATCCCCTACCGCTCATCTTAGCTATTTTAACACCGTAAGAAGCGACTATGGGCGCAACTATTAAACTTGTTTTATCCCCAACGCCACCAGTAGAATGTTTATCCACACGCAAACCGTTAACAGCGGAAAAGTTCAGTTTATCTCCTGAATCTCTTACGGCAAAAGTGAGCGCGGTAGTTTCTTCTATATCCATACCGTTAAAGTATATGGCCATACATAAAGCCGACGCTTGATAATCGGGAACAGTGCCGTTTACAAAACCTTCTATAAAGAAATTAATCTCTTCGGTAGAAAGTTTTAGCCCGTCTCTTTTTTTCTTTATTATATCATACATTCTCATAAAATCACCTTCGAGTATCGGTTAGATTAAAAAAATGGCGATAACCGTGCTATACGCCACTTTTTATATTTTATAAAATAAAGTTATTAATCATTTAAATCGCTTTTTGTAAAGGAAAATGGCAAAAGTTCCTTTAAAGTATAACCTTTAAAATCATTAGAATTTCCAAGCAAAACCACAAAAGAACTATCACAAAATTCCGCCATAACCTGACGGCATACTCCGCAAGGGGCAACAAATTCGTTTGGTTTTTCCTTTCCGCCAACGATGGCGATTTTTTCGAACTCAAGTTCTCCTTCGCTTATCGCCTTAAAAAAAGCGGTGCGTTCAGCGCAGTTCGTGGGGGTATAAGATGCGTTTTCTATATTGCACCCTAAATAAACCTTTCCACTTTTTGCAAGCAAAGCCGCGCCAACTTTAAAACCCGAATAAGGCGTATACGCTTTAAGCCTTGCTTCTTCCGCCTTAAGCATTAATTCTAAATCGGTCATAAATATCTCCTAAACATGCAAAATCGGTCTATAACACGATTAATTGCTATTTCAATACTTCCGCAAGGAAAGAATCTCCCTTTGTTTCGCCCTGGCTTACACCTAAATATTCAAGCACGGTGGCAGAAATATCGGCAAAAGATTTTCTAGTTTTTAAATCTACGCCTGCCTTAATATTTTCACCGTAAATAATCATAGGCGCATGCTCTCTTGAATGATCGGTTGAAGGGGTTGCAGGATCGCAACCGTGATCCGCAGTAATAATTAAGATATCGTCTTTTTGCATCTTTTCGGTAAGAGAAGGCAATAAAGCGTCGAACTCAGTCATAGCGGCAGCATAGCCCGCAACGTCGTTTCTGTGCCCGTAAACCATATCGAAATCCACTAAATTAGTAAAGCATAATCCATTAAAGTTTTCGCTCGCTTTTTCAATGGTAATTCTCATACCGTCTGCATTATTTTTTATTCGATTACTTTGAGTTAAAGAACGACCTGCAAAAATATCGTAAATTTTACCTACCGAAATAACTTCTTTACCTTCTTCGCAAAGCCTATCAAGCATAGTTTTAGCAGGTGGCAATAAAGAATAGTCGTGACGGCGCGCCGTTCTAGTAAATGGGTATTCGCCGTTAAATGGGCGAGCAATTACCCTGCCTACCCCATGCTTACCAACTAACATTTCACGCGCTATTTCGCAGTAGCGGTATAATTCTTCTATAGGAACGTAATCTTCGTGCGCTGCAATTTGAAAAACGCTATCTGCAGAAGTATAAACGATTAAAGCGCCTGATTTAATGCTTTGCTTTCCGTAATCTTTGATAACTTCTGTTCCCGAATAAGGCATATTACAAATAACCTTTCTGCCCGTGCGCTTTTCAAACTCTTCTATCACTTCAGCGGGAAAACCGTTTGGATAAACGGGTAGCGGATTAGGCGAAACAACCCCCGCTATTTCCCAATGCCCGATAGTGGTATCTTTACCCAAAGACAGTTCCGCCATACGCGCATACGAAGCGGTGGGATTTTGCACTCCCCCACCTACCGTTTCTATATTAAACAAGCCCATTTTCGTTAAATTAGGGCAGTTAAAATTAGGGTGATTTCTTATAGATTTTAAGGTATTACTACCCTTATCGCCCCAATCTTCAGCGTCTGGCAATTCGCCTATTCCAACGCTATCTAATACTATTAAAAATACTCTTTTTTCCATAATAAAACCTATGTAAAACTGCCGTTAATCGACCTATATCAAGGTTTTAGGCAAGTTCTAAAGCAATCTCCATCATCTTGGTAAATGAATTTTGTCTTTCTTCTGCGGTAGTGTTTTCTTCAGGATAAATAAAAGAATCGCTTACCGTGCAAATGCAAAGTGCATTCTTTCCTGCACGTGCCGCGTTGCAATAAAGTGCAGCAGATTCCATTTCTACACCTAAAACGCCCATTTTAGCCCAAGTCATACCCGAGTTAGCGTCGTCGTAGAACATATCGGAAGATAAAATATTACCTACTTTATAGTTTATGCCCGCCTTTTCGCAAAGTTCTGCAGCGCGTTTAACCAAATCAAAACTAGCAATAGGGCAAAAAGTTCCGGGTAGATTATATTGTGAAGCGTAATTGCCGTTGGTGCATGCGCCCATAGCGATAATGATATCACGTGCGTGCAAATCTTTATCGAAACTACCGCAAGAGCCTACCCTAATAATATTTTCTACGCCGTAGAAATTAAAAAGTTCGTAAGAATAAATACCTATTGAAGGCTGCCCCATACCTGAAGCCATAACCGAAACTCTTTTTCCTTTATAATAACCAGTGTAGCCGTTAACACCGCGAACGTTATTAACTAAAACCGCATCTTCTAAATAATTTTCAGCAATATATTTTGCCCTTAAAGGATCGCCGGGCATTAAAACCGTTTTAGCGAAATCGCCTTCTTTTGCAGTAATATGTGGGGTTGGAACTGACATAATAGTTTTCTCCTTTATCGTAATTTGTAATTTTTTGATGTTTTATCTTTGCTAAAATAGCCGTTTATCGACTTATAGCCCTATTTTATGTAACTTATTTTAATACGAACCGTCGTCGTCTAATTTCATAACGGCCTTAACAACCCTGCTTGTGCCAAGTCTATCCGCGCCTAAGTTAATGAAATCTTGCGCGTCTTCAATACCGCTAATACCGCCTGCGGCTTTAGTTTTAACTCCTTCGCCGACGTTAGCAACAAGTAAAGCAACGTCTTCTTTAGTAGCGCCGCGCAAAGAAAAACCGGTTGAAGTTTTTATATAATCTGCGCCCGCTTCGGTAACCAAACGGCAACAGATTTTCTTTTCTTCATCAGTAAGTAAGCACGCTTCGATAATAACTTTTAAAATCTTATCTGCGCAAGCCTTTTTTAAAATGGCAATTTCATTCTTAACACCAAGATAATCGCCACCTTTTAGCATGCCGATATTTATAACCATATCAATCTCGTCTGCGCCGTTTTTCAACGCGTCAACCGTTTCGTAAAGTTTGCATGAAGTACTGTTGTATCCGTTGGGAAAACCTATAACGGTACAAATTGCCAGTTTATCGCCTACGTATTCCTTTGCCTGTTTAACGTAACAAGGGGGTATACAAACAGAAGCGGTTTTATACTTCATACCTTCGTCGCATATTCTTTTAATATCTTCCCAAGTAGCCGTTTGACTAAGTAATGTGTGATCGCATTTAGAAAGAATTTCATTAATATTCATATTTTATCTCCGTTTATATTTATGTGCTATCTTATTATATCACATTATAACCCGTTTTTCAAGAGTTTAAGCAAAATTACTTTTTATAAAAGTAAATTTTTTTATCTAAATTTTAGGCAAAAAAACCCGAAAGAAAAATCTTTCGGGCAAATAAAGCATTTTTAGTTGTAAAGATTAAAAATCGTCGTCTTCGTCGTCTTCCTCTTCTTCCTCTTCATCAGTATCTTCGAAGTCGCGTTCGTCGATTTCAATATCGAAATCATCCGGCTCGTCGTCGATAACTTCAACGTCGTCGTAATCTTCTTCGTCATCACGGAAGAATTCGTCATTCTTTTCTTCATCTTCAAGTTGAGAGAAAGAAATAATATCGTCTTCTGGAACGATATCTTTATCGTCGTCGTCAAGATAGTTACGCCATTCTTCGTCCTTATCTATATCGATATCGTCTGAAGGTGCGTCTGCATATTTACGTTCTTCACGGCATTGTTCACACATATCTTCATCTTCTGCGATATACGTTCTTTTGCAATAGGGGCAAAGTTTTTCATCTGAATTTTCTTCTTCGTCATCTACTGCAAATATTAGTTGCGGGCCGAGTTTTAATTCTGCCTTACAAACGTCGCAGTATTCTTCCCCATCTTGCATATAATTAAGTTCGCATCTGGGACATAAAACGTATTTTGCCATAAATATAACCTCTTAAAAATAATATGAATATAAAACGCTTTTTTCAAATTGTGCAATTATTATAGTAGTAAACATTAAATTTGTAAACTGTTTTTTTGTATTTTTGTAATTTTTTTTATAATTTTTGCAATTTTTTTTAAAAAAAGCTCTTTTTTTACCAAAGGCGATGTCACAAACAACGACTGATTTTTTAAATTAATAAAAAATATTTTATATTAAGCATAAAATACGGTTTAGATGCAAGTAAGAGCAGGCATTTGTGAATTTTTGTAAGGGAGCGTACTTGTTGTACGCAGGAATTGCAAAAATTTATAAATAACGAACTATTACGCCGTAGATAAACCGCATTTTATCAGTCATTTGTTGTGACAGAGCCTAAAAATAAAAGTTAAATCT
>JAZOCA010000122.1:0-1651 GCA_045596285.1 Christensenellaceae bacterium
GGACTTGCAGTTAAGGTAGTTGCAAGAAGAGTGGTCGTTCCGTGCGAAAGGTGGAAAGACTCAAGTTCTTTCATCTCGCTCTTAGAGCAATCGATAAAATCTAATCCCATTCCGCCGTGGCAATGAAGGTCGATAAACCCAGGGATAACATATCCGCCTTTAGCGTCTATAACCTCGTCGCCCGCTAGGTTAAATCCAACTTCCTTTATATAGCCGTTTTCAATAGAAACGCTGCCGCCGCGAATTACCTCTTTATCGGTAACGACGTTTGCATTTTTAATAACACTTATCATTATTTCATCTTTTTGAGGAATTCAGTAAGTTCAATCCTCTTTCCGCTCTCAATACTTTCTCTAGCAGCGATACCTATCATTGCAGACTTAATTCCGTCATAACTATCAGAACATTGACCTAGAGTATCGGGTCGATCGCCGAAGAACATATCGAGCATTCTTTCGTCTCCTCCGTTATGCATACCTCTAGTCTTTAAGCATTTAATAGTGTGAATGCTCTTATCGTCTAAAAATACGGTGATTTCTTCATACTTGTTATCAACAAGATAATCAAAATGGTTCATTTCAAGTCTACCCTTAGTTCCAGTAATATTAATTCTGAAACCTTCTGTAGGACTAAACATGTGAAGAGTGTACGCCATAATTGCGCCTCTGGTGTATTTAACAGATACGCTCATATTATCGTAGATATCGGTATCCGGCTTAAATACGCAGTGGTCACGTTGATAACCGTCAACAACTTCAGGCTCTGTGTAGAGAAGTCTTATATCCTCTTTATCATCTTCGTACCATTCAAAGCTGGTGCAAGTGTTTTTATATTTGCATTGTAAGCAACGTTCACCGTGGGGACGGTCGTCGTTTCCGTAATAAACTCTATTTCCAAGTGCAACGACAGATTCAGGATCGTCTTTTAATATCCAGTTCACAACGTCAAAGTGGTGAGTTGATTTATGAACGAGCATACTTCCGCTCATTTCCATAAATCTATGCCAACGCTTAAAGTAATCGCCGCCGTGAGTATAGGGTAAATGATAATCGTAGTTGATTGATAAAGGCGTTCCGATAATGCCAGAATCAACAACTTCTTTTAATTGAACGAAGAAAGGAATAAATCTACAGTTAAAAGTAATAGTAACTTTCTTACCGCTTCTCTTTTCCGCCTCACGAATAGCCGCGCAATTTTCACGAGTGGTCGTCAAGGGCTTTTCAGTATACACGTCAATACCATTATTGAGTGCTTTAATAATATATTCGTGGTGATATCCGTCAGGAGTAGTTACGAGTGCTGCATCTGGCTTCAACTCTTCAATCATTTTGTCGAAGTCGTCGTAATACTTCATATCCTTATTAATGGTATCAATATAAATTTGAGCACGCTTATAGTTGGGATCGCACACGCCAACTATTTGACATCTATCAGAAAATTTATCTCTAATAGTTTTTGCAAACATATGATAACATCTAAATCCTGCGCCTACAATTACAAACCTTTTCATAAAATACCTCCTAGCGTTACTTATAACGCTTATTTCGCACTCATTATACATCTTTTTTTTGAGGATTTTTATATAAAATATTACACATTCTTATGAATTTTACATAAATCGTAAATACTTTTAAAAACCAAAAACCGCTTT
>JAZOCA010000123.1:0-8350 GCA_045596285.1 Christensenellaceae bacterium
TCCTCCTTTGTGCTTTCTTGTGTGCAGTTTCGAACCTGCTTACAGTTTAGCACATAGGAGCTTTTTTGTAAATACCTGCAAGGCTGCTGCTAAAGCCTTTTTTATTATCCACCGGCATAGCCGGTGGTTTTGTTTGTATAACAAAAAAGCAACCACCCTTTTGGGTTGTTGCTTTTTTGTGAGAGTAATTGGTGAAAAGAATACAAAATCCTAATGGGTTCACTTGTGAAGAAAATGGGTTCAATGTTAATTTTTCCATCCATTCTTGTTTTTAAACTCTAAAATATCATCTGCGTTATATACAAAACTATGATCTGATTCATTAGCTTTAGAAAACATTACCATTATGCCATTTTCTTTGTCATAATTTCCGTTATTATCGGTAATAACCCAAAGGATTATATTATACCATGTATAATCCCTAGCATAAGGATCCCACTTATTCCATTCAAGTTTATCATAATACGAGTGAACTCCATAAATTTCATGCAAAACTCTACCTTCGGAATCAACTTGTAGAATACTGCCATATCTATATGGAATAGTATTGGGATTGACAAAATTCAATGTTTTAGTATACTCATTTAATATTTCATTGCATTGAGCTTTATTAAGCGAATATATATTTTCTCCTAAAATCTTATGGTCTGTAATTGGATAGGAAACGCATTTATTTTTATCGATCGGTTTATTCCAATCGTTTTTTTCTTTTAATTCATCCTTGCTTTCCATATAAAACTCTTCTGTTTTGTTCCTTAAATGATCGTCTGTTGCTCCTTCATACAAATAGTCAGAATCTATAAAGGTTAAGGCGTAATTAATATCCGGATAAAAATATACGTTGGTTTCATCAGAGGCTTGAGAAATAACCAATGCAAAAATTTGATTGCCGTAGTCTTCACAGTAAGAGAATAACTTTCTACCATAGTTATCTTGTTCCCAAATATAGATGTCCGAATTATACGCTCCTTCGCCATGATGCATATAGCCCTCAGCGTCAGGAATGCTGTAAATTGCGGTAGTATACAATTCTTTATATTCACCACGATACGGATAAGGATTTTCTCTATTAAAAATGCAACTCGATAATCCAAATAAAAAAATCAAGATTAATAAAAGAGATATTATTCGTTTCATTCGCTTCACCTTCTGCAAGTTTTTTGTTAATAACAATTATATCATAATTGTGCGATTTTTTCAATGCTTTTTATCGCTTATAGAGTATAATTTTAACGAATACTATAACTTTAACGATTACCCATAATTTTAATGGGAATAAAAAAAATCTCCGTTGAAAGTGCAAAAACTCTCGGAAGATGGACTTCTTCTATTAAAAATATGTTTTTTATGCCTCAAAAGGGCAAAAATACCCCTAAAAAGCAATAAAGAACGCAAAATTGGTACAAATAATTGTATCCTATCCTGCGTTCTTATTTGGCGCGCTAGTTGGGGATTCGAATTCTTGCATTTTGCAAAGCAATAGTGTCATTATCCCTTTCTTTATGCTTTGCAAAATACTTCGGTCAACCGCTAAAAACAGTGGGTGTCCACTGTTTTCCGGGCGCTCTCGTTCGAATCCCTTACATAGGTTGTAACAACAAAAAAGCAACCACCCTTTTGGGTTGTTGCTTTTTTGTGGCGCGCCGTAAGGGATTCGAACCCCTGACCTTTGGTTCCGTAGACCAACGCTCTATCCAGCTGAGCTAACGGCGCATATAAAACCGCTAAAAAGGCGGTTTGTTTTATTAATTGCTACCCGACGTAAAAATATCGTCGTCGCTAGGTTTATAAACGGTTTTGTACCCTTCGTTTACTTCAGGACGAAGAGCGTTTGGGTAATTCATATCACTTTTAATATCAACTACCGTTTTTTGAATTAACTGCATAACTTCGTAAGGGTTTTCTACGTCTATAATAGTATTAGATAAAGAAGAAGATTTCGAACTCTTTTCTTTATAGCCGGTATCTATTATCACGTCGCCAACACCGAACATCTTATCCAATATGCCGACGTGGACGCTTACTCCGCGAACGTCCGAATAAAAAATATTAACGTAGTCCGCACCGATAAAACCGCTTTTAATAATTATGCGCTTGTCTGTAACGCAGTATTCCATATTTTGGTAACGACGTCTTGCCGTTAAAACTTTAGAAAGCCATATCCAAACAGGCATCAAATGAAAAGCGAAAAAGAAAACGAAAAATATATTCATTTCTGATGGATAATCTGCTTTAGACATGTTAATAATAAAAAATCCGTCAAAAGCAAGCCACAACAACGCAAAAGGAAGCATAGCGGTAACACTTTCAAGAATAAAAACAGATTTTTTGGGCTTACCGCTCCAAATAATGCGCTCGTCTTTAGAAAGAACTTGATCGATACTGTTTCCGTCTTTAGCGTTTTTATTGTAACTATTTCGTTCCAATCTATCGTATTTCATAAACACCAAAAATACCACTTGATTTTCAAGCCTTGTAATTATATAACAAATAACCCTTTTTGTCAAACACTTTATAAAGCAAATTAAACTTTTTTAAATTTTTTTATTTTTTAGCAAAAATATATAAAAATTGCTTTGACAACTGTGTTTTTTTATGCTATTATATATAGGCTTAATAAATTTCATTAACTTCGGACGGAGAAATACCCAAGTGGCCGAAGGGGCTCCCCTGCTAAGGGAGTAGTGCGGGTAACTGCAGCTCGAGTTCAAATCTCGATTTCTCCGCCAAATAAGAACGCAGAATAGGATACAAGAAATTGTGCCATTTCTGCGTTTTTTATTGCTTTTTAGGGGCATTTTTGCCCTTTCAAGGACTAAAAAGCATATCTTGCGATATAAAAGAGCCTATCTTCCTAGGTTGTTTGCGCCTTCGGTTGATGGACTCTTTTTGCTTTCGTTAAATTTATAGGTAATCGTTAAAACTATGGTATTTCGTTAAATTTATAGGTGTAATCGTTGAACTTTAGTCTGTTGCTTACTAGCTTTGTATTGCTTTTTTATTCAAAATGTGGTACAATTATCGTGTAGTGGCAATGAACGAGACTGTGGGCTCGTCTACGTAATTTTTATTTTTACGAGGATTTACGATGAAGAAAGTATTAATCGTTTTTGCAACAATCTTGTTGATTTTTTCGCTTGTTGCTTGTGACTCAATGGTTACAGACGGCAAAACTCCATACATCCAAGACGGCTATTGGTATATAGACGGCACTAACACGGGTGTGAAAGCTGAAGGCGTTGACGGCACGAACGGCAAGGACGGTCAGAACGGTACGAATGGCACTGACGGTAAAGATGGCGCCGATGGTAAGGACGGTAACGGTATCGTGTCTATTGAGTTGACCGGAACGCAAGCCAACACAGATATCTACACGATCACTTTTACAAACGGAGACACCACCACGTTTACTGTCACTAACGGCACGAAAGTTGTGACCACGATTACGCCAACCGATTTTACGCTTGTAGAAAAGGGAGAGGGTTATGTGCTTCCTTCTAGCGGTGTCGGTAAGCAGGTGGACTTTGGTTCTTTTTCAACACACTCCAAATATTTAATCCCGCCATATTTCAATGTAACCATTTCCATGAAAACGGGTGGGTCATATGGTTTTGCACGCACCGATCAAAGTGGTACGGTCATAGAATGTGTTTCTAATGCAAACTACACAGAATACACTTTTGAAAGCAGAACGGAACCCACATATTTGTACGTATCAGACGCCAAGGTTGCAGGGATTCATGATTGGTCTGTTCTACAAACAGAGACGAACTATTGGATGGGTAAGCGCATCTGGTGGTGTGGTACATCGATTCCTGCGGGAGGATATCCTATGCTGGTTGGTGAGGAGTTGGGGGCCCAGGTGTTCCAAGAGGCGGTTGGCGGTTCTATGTGTCGAGCCAACGTCACTACGGGGGATTACAATGGCGCTAACATCTCAAACATTACGTCTTCTTTGTCCATGACAGTTCAAGAAGCGGAGTGGTTTATTGCTAATTACGATGCGCTGCGAGTACTTGATCTAAATACTTCCTGGCCTGTGGAATTGAGCGAGAGTTATCGAAATCGAATCTTAACAGGCTCATTTGAGCACAAACTGTTGCCGTATCTGGACGGAAGTAAGCCCATGCCCGACCTGTTTGTAATCGATCACGGTCACAACGATTGGAAGTATCGCGATGCCAACGGCAATATCGATATTGAACTTGAGCCTACCTTGGAGAATATTCAAAATGGTCTTTTGGCAGAGGATGCCTACATGACCGCAAACAATTACGAAAATCTTAAAAAGTATTTCGGCGATCTTTCGGGCATCCCTGAAGACAAACTGGAGGCGTTTGCGGCATCGGTTAATCGTAATTGCTATAAGGGTGCAGTGAATTTTATTCTTACCTTGATTCTGTGCCATAACCCACACGCGCGCATCGTCTTTATCAGCAATTATGAATATGAAAACGGCTATGGCAAGGAGTACAGCAATGTCATCGATGCGCAAAGGGCGTTGGCAGAGGAATGGTGCTTTCCGATTTTCGAAATTTACAAGTATCTTGGATACAGCGACAAAATTATTCCGGGATCCAAAGATTACATGACCGAAACTTATCCTGATTACACCTTTGACAAGGACGTGACTGTCTATGAAAGTTATAACGTAGATAAGGTGCATCCAAGTTCGGACACCACGGGAACGGCTAATCAGATATACGCAGGCTTGATTGCTGAGTTTTTGAAAACGATCCGATAAATCAAATGAATAAAATAGCGAGGGGCTGTGTCAACGGTGACATAGCCTCTTTACAATTTGTGGTTTTATTTTGTCGGTCCCTACAGAATATCTCTTGCCATGTCAGTGCGTGCGCGTTCTTGAGCAGTATATTTTTTGCGATGACGTTGAGTGAGTTCGCATCAATGACCAGTAGTACACGCATCTTTGACAGCTTGCGATGTATCATAGAGTTTATGATTTTTGAACCCATTTTTCTCATTTTGCACTCATTTACCCTAAAATGCACCCATTAGGATTTTGTATCCTTTTCATAGCCCTTTCACAGAAAAAGGATAGGTTTTATACCTATCCTTTTTTGTTTGTTGTGGAATACAAATCGAGATTTGATGGGGGAGAAAATCGCGGGAGCGATTTGTCCGCTTACGATAGTTAATAACACACGCAAGAATGTATAGCGGACTAAACTGCCCTGTGTGGCAGTTTATCGGGGCGGCCTCGCAAAACGGCAAATACTCCCTAATTAAACATTTGATAAACTTCAATTTTAATTATCCTTGCAATTCTAAAAAGTGCAATTATTTCAAAATTGAAATTATTAGCCATAATTTTATTTAAGGTGTTAGGACTAATTTTGCACATTTTGCAAAATTTTGTTTTACTTATATTGTTTTCTAACATAAACTTTTCAATAATTTCCACCTTAATCATGTTTTTCATATTTACCTCCCGTTTACCATATGGTACATATATTATATATTTACCATTTGGTAAAAGTAAAGCATTTTATTACCGTTTGGTATACAATTATTATAAATAAGGAGTTAATATGAATAAGTTTGCAGAAAGATTAAAAGAATTAAGAGAAGAAAGAAATCTTACACAATATGAATTGTCTAAAAAACTTAATATAAGCACGGCTTGTATTAACCGTTGGGAAAAGAATTTAAGAGTTCCAAATATTGATAGTATAATTATTCTTTGTCAATTTTTTGGTTGTTCATCAGATTATTTAATAGGTTTAGAAAACTAAAACTCTATCAAGAGTTCAATGAGTGAAGCACATACTCCGCCAGAAAAAAAGGATAGGTTTTTTACCTATCCTTTTTTGTTTGTTGTGGGATTTTATTAAAAAACAAGCATTAACTGCAAAAAAAGTCTTCTTGTTTGACAAATGCTCTTAATTATAGTATACTTTAAAAAAACGAAGTATAAAGAGATAAAAAAATATGATAAAAGCAGTATTGTTTGACCTTGACGGAACGTTACTTCCGATGGATCAAGATTTGTTTATAAAAACCTATTTTTCTTACCTAGCAAAAAAACTTGCGCCTTACGGATATGAAAGTAAAAAACTAATAGGGGCGGTTTTAGCGGGTACGGATAGCATGATTAAAAACGACGGAAATTGCACCAACGAAGAGGCGTTTTGGCAAACGTTTTGCAAAATATTTGGCGAAAACGCAAAAAACGATCTGCCATATTTTGACGAATTTTATTCGGTTGACTTTGCAAAAATACGCGCAGTTTGCGGGTATACCCCCAAAGCCAAAGAGTGCGTTTACCATTTAAAAGAACAAAATATACAAGTGGTGCTAGCAACAAACCCGATATTTCCTGCCGTTGCAACTAAACAACGTATACAGTGGGCGGGGTTAGAACCTAATGATTTTGAACTTTTTACCACTTATGAAAATTCAAGATTTTGCAAACCTAACTTAAAAT
This sequence comes from Christensenellaceae bacterium, assembly GCA_045596285.1. Taxonomy (GTDB): domain Bacteria; phylum Bacillota; class Clostridia; order Christensenellales; family Borkfalkiaceae; genus HGM11416. The sequence continues at coordinate 6,449 of JAZOCA010000123.1, forward strand.
ATTATCAAGACATAATAAGCCATTTAGGGCTTAAAGCGGAAGAATGTGTAATGGTTGGCAATGACGTAAGCGACGATATGGTTACCGCAAAAATGGGAATGAAGGTCTTTTTACTTACCGATTGCCTTATAAATAAAGATAACGTTGATATTTCTGCATACCCTAACGGAAATTTTGATGATCTTATAACCTACTTAAAAACCGTTAACGAATAAAAAGGGCGAAATTAGCAAAAAAATTGTAATTATTTTAAAAAAAGGGCGTTTTTGAATTGCTTTACAAATTTGATTGTGCTATAATACATATGCTTTAAAACGCCGTCGGGGTGTAGCGCAGTTTGGTAGCGCGCTTGAATGGGGTTCAAGAGGTCGCAAGTTCGATTCTTGTCACTCCGACCAGTGTGAGTGTCCTTTAGGATGCTCACATTTTTTTACTATAAAAAGCTATAACAACAAAAGGTCGCATCTTAAAGATGTGATTTTTTGTTTTGTTTAAAAACCTATCCGCAAATTGCATTGACAAAACACTTAATATATTGTAAAATTTTTAAAAGATGAACTTTCACAAAGGATAATTATGGATAAACTGCTTATTATAGACGGCAACAACCTGCTTTTTCAGATGTTTTTTGGAATGCCGTCTCGCATAATCAACAAAAACGGAAAAGCAATTCAAGGCACGTTGGGCTTTGTTGGCGCGCTACTTAAAATTATTCGCACACAAAAACCCACCCACGTTGCCGTTTTGTTTGATGGAGATTGCAGTCAAGAAAGAAAAAATACTAACGCCGATTACAAAGCAAACCGCATAGATTATTCTAAAGTAGAAGATAGCGAAAACCCTTTTTCTCAGATAGACGACGTGTATAAAGCGCTTGACTTTCTTCAAATTAAACACACGGAATCTTGCGGATGCGAAACGGACGACCTTATCGCGGGCTATGCGCTAACCTACGGCAACGATATGCAAGTTGTAATTTCTTCATTCGATAGTGATTTTTTTCAACTTATTACAGATAACGTTACCGTTTTACGTTACCGCGGTGACAACACGGTTATTTGCGATAAACAATACTTACAAACAAAGTTCGGCATAACGCCAAATGCATACGCAGATTTTAAATCGCTTACGGGCGATAGCGCAGATAATATTAAAGGGGCAAACAAAATCGGGCCTAAAACGGCTTCGCAACTGATAAATCAGTTCGGCACTCTTGAAAATCTTTTAAACAATACCGAACTTATTGCAAAACCTGCAATAAGAAATTCTATTGAAGAAAGCAAGCAACACCTAAAAGATAATTACAAGATTATAAAACTTAACAATAACTGCACGCTACCTTTTTCTTTGGAAGACTTGCGCTATGACCTACCTGCAATTTCTTCTCGTGAAGTTTTGCAAAAAATAGGCTTATAACCTACGTTAATCGACCTATACCACCACTTTTTAGGAGAAACACCATGAATAAACCCTATTATATACTTCATATGATTACCTCATTAGACGGCAAAATTACCGGAAACTTTTTATCATCTGAAGAAGGTTCTGCTTTATGTGAAGAATATTACAGAATCAACCGTGAATACAAGGCGGACGGATATTTATGCGGTAGAATAACCATGCAACAAAGTTTTGCAGGAGATAACGAGCCAGATATTTCTTCCTATAAAAATACGGTGGAAAATTACGAAGATTATATCGCAAAGTCGCATCCTTATTATGCAGTTGCAATAGATCCACACGGAAGATTAAACTGGCAAGATAGCGAAATACACGATTACGATTCTGGCTACGATAACGCGCATATAGTTGAAGTTTTAACCAAAGACATTCCCAAAGGCTATACAAATTTTTTAAAGAGTAAAGGAATATCTTATATCTTTTGCGGAGAAAAGCAAATAG
>JAZOCA010000124.1:0-2296 GCA_045596285.1 Christensenellaceae bacterium
AAGTTTCCACTCAATAGAAATTCTTGCTCGCTCGTATAAATCAATAACGGCAAAATCGTAATTGCTTATGTAATGTCCGTGATAATATTTAGTCTTTTCAACGCAACACCAAGTCACGTATTCAGTTGAAAATTTGCTATGTTTTACACCTAAAACAAACTCTTCATCGGGGAGTTTTATGCTTTGAATTATTGTGTAACCAGCGTGAATTCTTTCTTCCATTTTAGTTCTCCTTAAATTTAGTAAAAGTGTCGATAATCGACCTATTTAGCCACTTTTATGCTAATAAATAGTTAATTTCTATGGCTAAAGCGGGTAATGTAACGTAAATATTACGGCCACCTGTATAGTCTTTTTCGTGTTCGGCGCGCCTAATTAGAACCTTGTAATACCAAGCGTTTTTATTAAATCTTACGTCGCTTACTGAGATATACACATACTGGTTATTCTTCTTAACAAAAGCAGTAAAGCAGTAGTGGTTTTTATTAGCCTTTACAAACTCCCAACCGTTTTCTTTAGATAGCCCGCGAAGGTAGTTTATATACTTTCTTTCAAACATTTTGTAGTCGTTGCCGGTGTAACAACCACTAGAAAATTCATAGTTTAAATATCTTTCTAAGTCATTTAATTTAGCCATTTTTATTCTCCCTAAATTTTAATATTAGTAAGTTCTTGCGCTAACTGAAAACCAAATTTCACACCTTTAATAAAGGCGCTTTCTTGGTAGTCAGAGTAGCGGTCTGCGTATAGTGATAAAAACTCTTGAAAGGTTAAAAACTGTTCTTTTGTTAACTCGCTTTGCAACTTTTCAAAGAGTTTGTTTTCCTTATCAGAGCTATCAGGTTTTGTTATTACGTTACAAAGTTCAATTTGTCCGTAATATATTTTTGTAAGCAGTTCATACATTTTAGTTCTCCTTTATAATGCCGTATTTATCATCGGCGTAAAATTGACAGTTATAATAATTGAAAATGGCAGTGCATTTTACACCGCCATAATCAACTATGTAGTTTATTGAGTCTTTTTGTTCGATTACAGTAACTTCTTTCATTTCACCGTTTAGTGAATTGATATGGGCTAAAACTTTATACGGTTTCATTTTTATAACACCTCTAACTTCATTAAATCTATAAAGGTATGGCGATTGTAGTTATAATCATCAACTACAGTCCAGTATAAATCCATTTCACGCTCTTCGTATTCGTTGTAATCTACGGTATAGCCTTCATTAACTTCGCCGTACTCATTAAATACTTCATTTCCAACCCAGCTGTTCTCTGGTTCGCATTCTTCATGGATTATTTGATAATATTTAGTAACTGCATCATTGAAGTTTTTATAAAGATGTGTAACTATTCCATCACTTTCATCAGTAGAGTAGGCAACTCTTACCATATATACGTGGTTGTTCATTTTGAGACCTCCTTTAAGCAATTCTTCTAATGCCACCGCCTAAGCTGTTAACGCCTATCGTTCCAAATTCAGAACACCAATCGTCCGATTTATTCCAAACGTAAGCAAAAGCATAAAAGGCTTTACCGTCATTATATAATGACTGTTCCCATTCTTCAGGGTAGTCGGTAACTATAAGTAAATCGTAAAGCTCGCCAAAATCGGTGTATTCGTGTGTAACGGCGTAAACGGTGCAATTGTACGTATCTTCAATCTCTTTAATTTTTTGACTTAGTTCTTCATCTTGGTAAGTCCAAAATCCACCGTAGTTTTCAAAAAAGCAAGTAAGGTTTTCTTCTTCAAAGCCTTTAATATATGGCTTATATACCTTTAGTTGTTTAAGGTAATTGATGGCTTGGTTCTTTCTTTCAGTTAAAGTTGTATTCATTTTATATCTCCTTAAAATTTAATTAAAACCTTTAATAATCGACTTATACGCCCACTTTTGGGCGTTTTTTATTATCTAATTTCAATAATTCCACCGTCATATTCATGAAAGCCGTCGAACCTAAGCGATTCACCGTATGACTTATAATCAATGTAATTATCAAGACCGTCAGGAATGTCGCAACCGTATATATCGTGAATAAGGTCGTAACCTAAATCATACCAATCGTAGTTAGGGTAGAGATAGATATCATCATCCCAATCATCTTCACGGTCATTAACTCTGCTTTCAAATGAACTATATCCTTCAACATCTATATAGGCGCACATAATTTTGTATCTATACTCGTCTTGTAGAACGCCTGCTTTTTGTAATAAGTCAAAAAAGTTTTTTGGGTTCATATAATCCCAATTTATATAACTGCTAGGAAAATTTTCAACGTCTTGAATAAAGAGC
>JAZOCA010000125.1:0-12188 GCA_045596285.1 Christensenellaceae bacterium
CATCTTGTGCAATATCAACAACATCATCTACTGATTTAATGTATTTTGATATTATAAAACATACTAATCCTTTATATTTAGTGTATAGTTCTTCAAAAAGAGCATTGATTAATTCTACTTTTCCAGTAGATAAAATCAGTTTAAGCTTCTTTTCGTCGCTCATATTTATCACCTTCTTAAGACGTCTTCACCTATTAAGACGATTGAACATATAAAATAGTTTCAACAAATTTTATTTTTTTTATTAGTTTCTTGATTCCAAAATAGCTTAAATAAACTACAAGCCTTCATCATATATTAAGTTATGTACATCTTTAAACATATTGTCTACACAACTTGTTAATGTTGAACAAAGTAACATCAATAATAAAATAATTTTTTTATATTTCACCATCATTATATAATAAGACAATTTAATCATCTTTAAAGTTTTAAAGATATAACAAATCGATCAATTCTAATTTATTGTTTATTTAATTTTACCACAAAACAACCAAAAAGTATATTTATATGGTTAATTAAATTGGAGATTTCTAGTAATCGTTAAATTGTTAGGTAATCGTTAAAAGGTTCATAAATTTGCATACCCTAAACCCTATAATCGTTACAAGGTTCAAACTTCGCTCACGTTCAATTATTATTTAAAGTTTGAAAAACAGCACCTTAAAAAGAAAAGAAGCCAACACAAGGCAAATAAAAGGCGTAACGGTGGGACTTGAACTCTCCTAAATATGAAAAAAAGTTTGACACTTTTACTGTATCAAACTTTATTTACTATAATGGTGACCCCTACGAGACTCGAACTCGTGTTACCGCCGTGAAAGGGCGATGTCTTAACCGCTTGACCAAGGGGCCGTATTTTCGGCATACGCCGTTGTTATGCAGTTCATACCGAAAATATGGTAGCGGCGGTCAGATTCGAACCAACGACCTGCCGGGTATGAACCGGCCGCTATAACCAGCTAAGCTACGCCGCCATATGCTCCTTTTTCTAAAGAAGCTAAACTAATGGTTGCGGAGGCGGGACTTGAACCACACGACCTTCGGGTTATGAGCCCGACGAGCTACCAACTGCTCCACTCCGCGTCGATTTAATGCTATGTTATTTTATATGATATACGATTTTTTGTCAACTGTTTTTACCCCCTTTTTATAAAAATTTTTTTATTTTTTTATTTTATTATTTTTTATTTCTTTACCTTTGATAATTTTTTGTAAATGCCCGCAAAAAAAGCAAAAAATCGCTTATAAAAGAATAGACGAATTTTGTTTATTGTGGTATAATTTTCGCATGTTAAACGAAAAGCTTTTAAACAAAAAAGAAGTTATTGCAGTTGCGCTGTCAGGCGGAATGGACTCCGTTTGTCTTGCGCACATTCTTTTTTTTAGGGCTAAAGAATTAAACGTCACCGTAAAAGCAATTAACGTAGAACACGGAATTAGGGGCGAAAATTCTTTAAAAGACAGCGCTTTCGTTAAAGACTTTTGTGCCGAATACGGCATAGAACTTAAATGCTACTCTGTAAACGCACCCTTGCTTGCTAAAAAAGAAGGCTATTCTTTAGAGCAATCTGCCCGCATTTTGCGTTACGAATGCTTTAATAACGCGCTTATAGAGGGGTTTTGCGATAAAATAGCAACTGCTCACCACGCAAGCGATAACGCTGAAACCGTGCTGTTTAACCTGTTTCGCGGAAGCGCGCTTAAAGGGGTTTGCGGTATAAAAGAAAGCGCGTATGACGGCAAAATTATTCGTCCCCTTTTAAACTGCAGTAAAAAACAAATTGAAGAGTACGTTATTAAAAACAATCTTCGTTACGTAACGGATGAAAGCAACGCTTTAAACGACTACACAAGAAATTACGTTCGCAACCAAATAATTCCCGCGATTGAAGAAAAATTTCCCACCGCAAAGCAGTCTATAAACAGATTTTCATTTTTTGCTTCAAAAGACGAAGAGCTTTTAAGCGCTTTGGCCGATAATCTTATTCAAGATAACTCCGTTACCTTTACCGACGAAATTTCTTTCCCCCTATTTTCACGCGCATGCATTAAAGTTATAAAGAAAATGGGAATCACTAAAGATTTTGAAAGTTCGCACGTTTTGGCGGTGTTCGACCTTAAAAACGCCCAAAGCGGAAAACGCGTTAATTTAAAGAACGGGCTTGTTGCATACCGCAGTAAAAATAAAGCGGTTTTCACTTTTGATACCGATAAAACAGATTGTGAAATTCCGCTTGCAATTCCTTTAGAATTAGACTTTGATAAATATTATATAAAGCTTGAAAAAACGGACTGTTTTTCGCCTAACACTTTGTGTTTTGACTTTGACAAGTTGCCCTATAACGCGATTATCCGCACAAAACGCACGGGAGATGAGATACTTGCTTTCGGCGGAAAACGAAAGAGTTTAAAAAAATATTTAACGGATAAAAAGGTAGATTCATTCCTTTCTAAAAACATGCCGATTATAGCAAGCGGTAATCAAGTTTATGCCGTTTTGCCCATAGATATTTCTGAAAATTTAAAAGTGGATAGTTCCACTAAAAATATTATAAAAATAACTTGCAAAAGAAAAGGAGACTAAGTCATGCACAACGACGTTGAACAAATCTTATTTAGCAAAGAGCAAATTAGCGCAAGAACGCGTGAACTCGGTAAGCAATTAAGTGAAGATTACGCAGGCAAAACCCCATTATTAATATGCATTTTAAAAGGCAGTTCTTTATTCTTTGCCGATTTAGTAAGAGAAATTTCCATACCCGTTTATTTTGACTTTATGTCTATATCAAGCTATGGTAGCGGAACGGTTTCTTCTGGCGAAGTAAAACTTATTAAAGACTTAGATACTTCTATTGAAAACAGACACGTTATTATCGTTGAAGATATCGTTGATACCGGTCACACTTTAAGTTATTTAATAAAGAATTTGCAGGCGCGTATGCCCGCATCAGTTAAAGTTTGCACTTTGCTGGATAAGGAATGTAGACGTGAAGTTAACCTCGTTCCCGATTATTACGGTTTTAAAGTTGATAACTATTTTGTAGTTGGTTACGGCTTAGATTACGACGAAGCTTACCGCCACCTACCCTACGTTGGCGTTTTAAAACCCGAAATTTACACGAAATAATTTATATATTTAGATAAAAAACCGCGCTATAGAACGATTAGCGCGGTTTTCGTTTACAAAAGTTTAACAAATATTTAAATTCTTTTTAATTTTTTATAAACTACTTTTTTACACTTGCAATGTATAATGTAGTAAAAATTATTCAAGGAGCAAATTAAAAATGAACGAAAAAGAATTAGCACTTTATTACAGCGAAAAATACGCTGTAACACAAACAAAAAAAGATATCAGTAAGCTTAAAGCTCTAGACAAAAAAGTAACCTTACCACCATTCGTGTTCGCCATGTGCTTCGGCGTTATAGGCTCGCTTGTTTTTGGCTTTGGAATGTGTTTGGCAATGAAGGTAATTTTCGACCTTTTTATTCACGGCGTTATTATAGGAATTTTGGGCATATTTATGGTTTCTATAAACTATCCTATTTACAAAAAAATGCTTAATAGGCGCAAAAATAAATATGCAAAGCAAATATTAGAACTTTCTGAAAGCATTTTAAACGCATAAGCGGGTTGCAACCTTGCCGTTACCAAAAAAATAATAACAAAAAAGCAGAAATAAACTTTTTGGGTTTTTCTGCTTTTTTTATTTTTAAAGGTTTTTTTGCACTTGCTATCTTTTTCGTTGCAAGTTTACACGCGTTTTAGAAGTTTTTTTAAAACACGCTACTCTTTTTTGTTTATAAAACAAAAAAACACTTTAAAAGGATTGCAATCAAACGGCTAATAGTGTAAAATAGTAAGGTGGGTTATTGCGCAAAAGGTCGTAAAAAGTAGTACCCATCAAAAAAGGAAAAAGTATGTTTGAACAAATGCTTAATGCGATAAAGGAACACGAAGTTATTATTATTCACCGCCACACTAAACCGGACGGGGATGCTTTAGGCGCGCAGATGGGCTTAAAGTATTTAATTAAAGAAAACTTTCCCGATAAAAAAGTGTTTGCCGTTGGCGACGAAACAGCGCGTTATCGCTTTATGCAGGACGGCGACTTCGACGTGATTGACGACGATACCTTTAAGGGTGCTTTAAGTATTATTTTAGACCTTTCTGCCCCGAACTTGGTTTCAGACACGCGCTATCATTTAGCAAAAACCACGGTAAGAGTCGATCATCATTTATTCATAGAAAAATTTGCAGATATAGAAATAATAGACAGCACTTTTGAAAGCTGTTGCGGGCTAATTGCATATTTCGCTAAAGAATGTAACCTTAAAGTTAATGACTTTGCAGGTAAATCGCTTTTTACCGGTATGGTAACCGATTCGGGTAGATTTAGATTCGACAGTTGCAACTCACGTACTTTTGCTATGGCGTCATTTTTAATGGAAAGCGGATTTTCCACTTCTGATATATACCAAAACTTATACGCAGATGATTTTGAATTTATCCGCCTTAAAGCGCAGTTCGTTTTAAAGGTGCAATTCACCGATAAAAACGTCGGCTGGATATACACTACTAAGGAAGAGTTTGAACAAACGGGAAAAGATAGTTTTACGATTTCCCGCGGGATGGTAAACGTAATGGCGGACCTTAAAGGGGTTGATATTTGGGTTAACTTTACCGAAACGCAAAACGGCGTTCTTTGTGAAATTCGCTCTTCTAAATACAATATAAATCCCATAGCCGTAAAATACGGCGGTGGTGGCCACGCAAAGGCAAGCGGGGCTACTTTACAAAGCAAAAGTGAGGCTATAAGCCTGTTAAACGACCTTAACGACCTAATAGGAGATTGATATGAACGAAAACGTAACACAAGTTATACTGCAAAAAATCAAAGAATATAACAGTATCGTTTTATTCCGCCACATCCGTATGGATGGGGATTGCACGGGCGCAACGAAGGGCTTAAAAGCAATTTTACAAGCGAGTTTTCCCGATAAGAAAATATATCTTCCTGATACGCAAAAATCAGATTTCCTTGCTTTTTTAGGGGAAGACGACGGATTACTTGACGATGAAGTTTACGCTAATTCTTTAGCGATTGTTTTAGATACGGCAACGCAAGACCGCATTTCTAACCCAAAATACAAACTTTGCAAAGAAATTATAAAAATAGACCATCATATCCCCGTTGAAAATTACGGAGATATTAACTGGGTAGAAGAAAATCGCTGTTCTACCTGCGAAATTATAACTCATTTTTACAACCTATACAAAGACGAACTAGTTATAACCCAAGAAGCGGCAAAGTGTTTATATACCGGCATAGTAACGGACTCTGGCAGATTCAGATTCCGCGAAGTGGACGGCGAAACCATGCGCCTTACAGGGCTACTTTTAGACGTGGGCGTAGATTTAGATACCTTATACGCTCACCTTAACATGCAAAGTTACGAAAGTCTTAAATACAAAGCGTATATTCTTAAGAATATGAAAATCACCGAAAACGGCGTAGTGTATTTTTACGCATCTAACGCAACGCAAAAAAAATACAATCTTACCCGCGAAGAAGCAAGCGCAGGAGTATCTGCCATTGAAAATATTGCGGGAAGCCTTATTTGGATTGCATTTATACAAAACGAAGACAAGAGCATAAGAGTTAGACTTCGCTCGCGATTCGTTACCGTTAACCCCATTGCGGAAAAATATCACGGCGGTGGGCACGCCTGCGCAAGCGGTGCAACCGTTTACAGCAAGAAAGAACTAAACGATCTTATTGCGGATGCGGACGCACGCCTTAAAGAATACAAGGAAAATAACGGAGGTTGGCTGTGAAAATTCTTATAACCAACGACGACGGCATAAACGCGCCCGCGCTAAAAGAACTTGCTAAATGGGCTAAAAAACACGGTGAAGTTACCGTTGTAGCACCCAAGATAGAGCAAAGCGGAAAGAGCCACGGCATAGAAATCATTAAGTCTATGGAAATAGAAAAGGTGGATCTTGGCTGTGACGTTGAAGCTTACGCCGTTGATTCTACCCCTGCAGACTGCACTCGCTACGGCATTATCGGTTTAAAAGAAAATTACGATTTAGTTATTTCAGGCATTAACCGCGGATACAATCTTGGAAAAGACATTTGTTATTCAGGCACAGTTGGCGCAGTTTTTGAATCTGCTGGCATGGGCTTTAAATCGGTTGCAATATCTACCGCGCCTTCCTCACTTCAAAACGCGCTTGACTGTTTAGACTTAATTTACGATTTCTTTACCCAAAACCGCTTATTTGAAAAAAATATAATTTATAACGTAAACGTTCCCGAAAGCGCCCCCAAAGGTATAAGGATAACTAGAATGGGCGGTGGGTACTATTCGGACGAATTTGAATGCGTGGGCGGAAAACTTTACTTGCAGGTTGGCCATATGATTTGGAAAGACAGTTCTAACCTTGAACTCGATACGGATGCAACCATGCACGGTTATATAACCGTTACCCCGTTAACGAACGAAAGAACTAACGTTAACGTATACGAAACGCTTAAAAAAATCAATAACGTATAGCAAAATTTACAACCAAACCAATCTTTTACTGCTAATTATAAAGCAACGATAAAGCAAAGTATATTGCTAAAAAAAAGGAGAAAAAAATGTTTTATTACATATTTTTTGCGCTTGCACTTGTGGGCGCGGGAGCGATGTTTTTTGCAAAATTACATCAAAGAGAAAACGCTATTATAGATAAAGTTGCTAAAATAACCGTTGTCTGTTGGATGGCGTTGACCTTTTTAAATTTATTTTTACCCGATGGCTTCGTATTGCGCTCATACGACGATATATCTTCATACGTCAGCGGTAAAAATATTTGGTACGCTATTTTTCGTTGGTTTAACGACGTGGCTTTCGTTGTTTTACCTATTGCGGTGTTTTTCAAAAAAGATCTATTCAACAAGATAACTGCTTACCTTTTAGTTGCGATAAGCCTTGCAAACGCCATTTTATATTTTAAACACATAGGCTTTTTAACTTCTACCAAAGGTGCGGGACTTATGCCCTTACGCTTTTTAAGCCAAGGCGCGAAAGACTTTTTAATAAACGAAACCTTTAGAAGTATTTACTTTGGATTGCTATGTTATCTTCAACTTATGCTTTCGGTTTTCGTTACCTTGCGCAATGTTAAGAGTTTAAAACCCAACAAGCAGATTAAAAGCATACTAAAAGGTGTTGGCGCGTTTTTATTAATACTTTGTGCTATAATCCCCATTTACGTACCACAATACCTTTTTAAGGGCTATTCTATGGTAGGTGCAGGCAATATAGATAACTTTAAAATGGGCTCTTTCTTCCATATCGTTTGGATAGTTTTCGTAGTATTAGAAGGCGTTGGTTTAACCCTCCTTTTCAAAAAGAAAAGTTACGAAGATCGCTTTATAGTGGTACTTATTATGGCTTTAGCGCTTATAATGCAATACCACCAAATGTTCACTTGCATAGGAGAAATCACCGCACACAGAATGCCATTCCAACTTTGCAATATGGCGGGATTCTTTATTCTTCTAATGCTAGTCACAAAGAGTGAAAAAGTATATCACTTTACCATAGTAATAAATTCTGTTGGCGCGATAATAGCAATGGTACTTTGCGATACTACCCCTTACGGCATTGCTTACGTAATGAACATACACTACGTAACCGAGCACACTAACGTTATATTAGTACCCATACTTTGCGCAACGCTTGGTATATTTGCTCCCCTTAAAAAGAGCGATATCAAGCACTTCTTGCTGGGATTTACAGCATACTTCTTATTCGTTCTTGTGCTTGGCGGAATATTTACCGGGCTTAAAGAAACACTAGCCGCTAACGGCGATTACTGGAACTGCAACTACCTATTTATGTTCAATAAGGCAGAAACCGTTAAAATAGTAGGTTTTGTTGGACCTTTATTCGATATTAAGATTACATTGTTTAACTTCTTCACCTTAAGACTTGTGCAACTTGTTGTATACGTAGTATTTAGCCTTATTTGCACGGGCGCATTCTTCCTTATTAAATTCTTATTAAGAAAAAATACCGTTTGGGAAAAAGATCATAAAAATGGAGCTTTACAAGAATAAATCCTTACTACCCAAAACGCTTTCGGGCTTTCTTAGGATTGTTTTTGAAATAATGGTACTTTTGCACCATTTATATCAACCGTCTAGCATGGTCGGCAGAAGAATAAACTCTCTGCTCGGCCCGATTGCCGTTGCCGGTTTTTTGATTATTTCGGGCTTTGGCGTTGGAAAAAGTTATTTAAAGAAAGGCGACGGATATCTCAACAACCTGCTTAAAAAGCGAATTCCAACAACCTACCTGACGATAGTTGTAACAAATCTTTTTTACCTTTCGTTCTTTTACATCACGGGCGATCAGTTTGAATCCTTTTTCGGCTTTATAACTTCGGTACTATACCTGCCCATAAGTAAAGATTACGTAACCCTTTCGAACTGGGTTTACTTCATGGCGGACTTGTTGATTTATTACGTGATCTTTTGGCTGTTAATGACCGCTTTTAAAAAGAAAAAAGAAAAATACAATTTTACCGTTACCGTAATGTTTGCGCTATGCGCCCTGATAATTACCATTTTAACAATTATAAACAAAAACACGGGAAGCAGTAGATATTTAAGGGCGTGCATCGCCTTTCCCATAGGCTTACTTCTTGCAAAGCACGACCAAAAGATTTGCAAACTGCTAAACAACTATAAGCGCCCTACCTTTTTATTCTTAGTTATTCTTTCAATAATTACAACCGGGCTTTCTTATAATGAAAGAACGTATAGCGAATATTTTGCAAACACCTTGTTTGCTTTGGCAATTATAGTTCACGCTTACGGCGCAAACTTTAAAAGCAAAGCAATAGACTTTTTAAGCCAACACGTTTTGTACGTTTACTTGGTGCACGAATGGGCGTTTAAGACTTTGCGCTATATAAATCGCGATATTCACTTTTTATTAGATATGTTAATAGTTATTTGTTTTTCTTGCGCAATAGCCTTTGCAATAAACTATTTTAAAACTTTATATAAAAAGCGTTTAAACTTACTTAACCCACAACTAAAACATTAATAAAAAACCCGCTATAAGTCGATTAACGGCTATTTGACGGGTTTTTCTTATACTCACAAAGACAAATACTTACTGCCTTTAAAAGCGGTTTTATCGCCCTTTATTAAGGCGTGCAAAAAAATCACAAAAAGAAGTTTTTATTCTATTTAACTGCACAAAAAATGGATAGCGGAAATCGCTATCCATTTTTATTTATAAAGAAATTTATTTAAAGTTAATTATGCTACGTAAGTTACTTCTACGTTGTTAAATCTCCATTGTGCGCTTGCACTAAAAGTAATTGATGAAGCGCCTTCAACGGTTACGGTAACAACGTTGCCGTCTGCAACTGCAGTATAGCCTGCTGCAGTTAAAGAATTTGTACAAACGGTTGCGTATGAACCAGAAGTGCAAGTGATTACTATTTGCTTAATAGTTCCGTTTGCTACAGAGAAAGTAGCAACGTTGCCTTGGTATACTCTAAAGTGATCGGTATCAGAAGTTCTGATTGCATTATTTTGAGTACCTTTTTCTGCAGTAAAGGTAACAACGTCGTTAGTCCAAGAGATAGATAAACTATCTGCTGCTAAAGTTCCGGTTGCAGCGGTAACAGCAAGAGCGCTGGTTGCTTCAACAGGAGCTTCGGGAACTTCGGGTTCTTCTACTTCTTCTTCAATTACTAGGTAAGCAACGGGCTTAACTTGTGAAGATTGATATGCAACGAATCTGGGGCTACCAGCGTTGTATTGAATAACTCTTGCAGGAGTTCCAACGTTGCTCATGATTAATGCGCCGTTTTCAACGGTGATATTCCATCTGTAAGCATCGGTTACGCTTTCGCTAAGGTGAGCCTTGTTACCGGTTTCCCAACCAAGGTATTCGTTACCGTATTTAACTAACCAGCTTTCGCCATCTTTAACTAAAGTAAAGGTGTACCAAGTGATATCTAAAGCGGTAGCGGTTGCATCAAAAGCAACTTCAGAAATAGTGAAGATGTTAGATGAAGCATTGTAAGCGCCCATAGCATTGCCGTTAGCGGTTAAGATAATAACTGCGCCATCGGTAAGTTGTGCAACGTCTTCAACAACAACGAAAGAAACAGCAGCGGGTGCTTCTACCGTAGCGCCACATTCACATTTTCCGTCTGCACCAGCAACGTGAGGAACAAGATCTACGATTTCGCCACATTCACATTCGTGCCAGTGGTTTCTATCATCAGTAGTCCAAGCGCCGTATGTATGTTCGTGAGCAGTTACAACAACTACTACGCCTTCTTCGATTTGGATAGTTCCGTTATAAGAAGATCTAACGCCGGTTACGGTTACGATATCGTATACGTTAACTTCGCCATCAAATTTGAAAACTTGGATAGAACCGGTTTCGTCTTCAACAACGATAGTAGTTCCGCTGTAAGAGAAGTTGTAAACGGTTACTCTACCAGTGAAGCTAACCATAGTACCTTCTGCGCTAGCGATAGCTTCAGCAATAGTCATAACGTTAGCAGCGAGTTTGCCGTAAGGTTGAGCACAAACTTCACAAACTGCTTGTTCGGTAGTGGTAGCAGTTCCGCCTACGTGGTAAGCTTCGTCTGCTCTTTGACCGCATGCACATGCGTGGAAGTGAGTAGTATCGCTATAAGACCATTCTGCACCGTATTCGCAAGTGTGACCTTCTGCGGTTACGTTGTAAGCGATTTCGATTTTAGCGATATGTAATTGACCTTTTTCTTGATTGTTTTTAACAACAACGGTAGTAGCGCCTTCTGCGATTACGTAAACGCCGTTTTCGCCTACTACTTCTACGCCGTTAACTAAAACAGCGTATGCAGTAATATCTGAAGATTCTAATAAAGTGATAGTTAAACCAAGAATTGATCCGTTAGCGATAGTGAAAGTTAATTCGCTACCGTCGTAATTGTTAGCATATAATCTGATACCGCCGTCTTCATTAACACCGATGGGGTTATTGTAAGAAGAAACGGTGTTGGTGTTTACGTTGAAAACAACAGGGCTTAAACCTAAAGTTGCAGCGTTGTTTGCGTTGGGAATTAACTTAGAAGTAGTTCCTGCAGTATATTGTGCAACAACGTTTAATGCGCCGGGAATTTCAGGTTGTTCGGGTTGTTCAGGTTCGCTTGCTGCAGCAAAAGTAACAACGATAGAAGATACTCTAACTTGTGCAGCTAAAGCTTCAATAGTAACGCTGTTTGCTTCGCCTTCTACAACGATAGTACAAACTGTTCCGTCTACTGTTACGGTGCAACCTTCGATAGAAGGAGCGGCTGAGAAGTTCTTGCCACCTGCAGTAGTGATAACGATTTTAGCGATATTCTTTTCTGCAGAAATGGTTACGTTTGTTTTAGCATAGAATCTTGCGGGATTATAGTAATCACCAACGTTTGTGGTTGAAGCCGCTTTATCGTTAGTAACGGTAATGCCGTTCATAACCCAAACTTGTTGTTCGGTTGTGAAAACGGTTCTGTTAGCTAGATCATCAAAAGTGATGGTTGCTTGTTCGCCAGCGGGAACTTCGGGGTCTTCAGGTTGTTCGGGTTCTTCGCTACCTTCGCCTGCAACCCAAGCATCAAGAGATGAGCCTGAGTTAAATTCGATAGTTCCGTTATAGTTGATGAGATCACCAGTTACGGTAATGGTATCGCCTAATTTAACGTTAGCGATAGCGTCGCCTTTAATACGGAAGCAAACGATAGGATAATCGGTTAAACCATCTACAACGATAGTTACGGTTAAGTTGTTGTAAGAAGCGCTGTATTCGGTGAATACGGTTACAACACCAGTTAAAGTTTGAGTTCCAAGAGAAGCACCAGCTTCAAGAGCGTATGCTGCTTTAACGATTTTTTCAGGAGTTGATAAATCGGGTTGTTCAGGTTGTTCAGGTTGTTCAGGTTGTTCGCCGCCTTCTTCGATTAATTCGAACTCAACAGGATATTGAGTAACGCGTAAGTTTGCAGCGTTGTTACCTGTAATGTATGAAGTGTTTGATACGCTCATGGTTACGAAATTGCTGTACGTACCCATGTAGTATTGGTTAAGTCCGTCTGCTGAAGTTACTACGGGAAGACCTAAAGTTTCATC
>JAZOCA010000126.1:0-37780 GCA_045596285.1 Christensenellaceae bacterium
TCTTCCTAAGACCGCTTGGCCTCCGACTTTATCCACAACAAAAAAGTTAAAAAAATCAAGTCGTAATGCGGAATTTTAAAGTTTTCCACATATTCACGGTTCTCTACTATAACAATAACTAAAAAATAAAGAATTCTTTAATTTATCGGAGGGAAAGCATGAAAACAATCGTAAAAGCGATAGACCTTTCAAATGCAGTATTAAAAGTAGTTAAGGCGGTAAGTACTAAAAGCCACAATCCCGTTTTAGAATGTATAAAACTCGTTTGCAAGGGCGATAGTTTAACCTTAATAGCAACCGATAACGAAATAGCAATAGAAAAAACCATCAACGCAGAAACCTTTATGGAAGGCGAAACGTTAGTTATGGGTAAACTCTTTGCAGACTTTATTAAAAAACTTGAAGAAGAAGATGATATCGAACTTTATTTAAACGACGGTAGATTAAAAATCACTTACAGTTCTTCAGAAGGTTACATTCAAGCTATATCAACCGAAGATTTTCCGTTAATTCCTAAAGAAATAAAAGAAAATTCTTTTACTATGCTTCAAAAGGACTTTAAAACTATCGTATCAAAAACTGCATTTTGCTGTTTACAAGATGATAGCCGTCCTATTTTAAAAGGTTGTTTATTAGAAGCAAACGAAAACGAACTCACTTGCGTAGCGTTAGACGGTTTCCGCCTTGCTATGTGTAAAAAGCCCTTAAAGGAAGTTTACGGCAAAATAAAAGCGATAGTTCCTTCACGTGCGCTTAACGAAATCATAAGACTTTTAGATAAAGACGACGACGTTATCACCGTTGTTATTCAAGAAAGAAATCTTATGGTAGAAGTAGAAAATACCATTTTAACGGCAAGACTTTTAGAAGGCGAATATATAGATTACCGCCAAATTATTCCCGCAACTTTCTTAACCGAATTCAAGGCTAACAAAATCATCTTTGAAAACGCTGTTGAAAGAGCAGCGGTAGTTGCAAGGGTAATGAAAAACTTAGTTAAGTTAGATATAAAGGAAAATTACGTAAACATAACCGCAAACAGCGAAATGGGTAACGTAAACGAAAACGTACTTATTAATTTAGATGGTAAAGATATCGTGATAGCATTCAACTCTAAGTATATTTTAGACTGCATGCACGCCATTGAAGACGACTTTATTAAGGTATCTTTAAACACTCCAATATCACCCTGTATTATAAGACCTAACAGCGACGACAGTTGCGTTTACTTAGTTCTTCCC
Source organism: Christensenellaceae bacterium (assembly GCA_045596285.1). Lineage (GTDB taxonomy): Bacteria > Bacillota > Clostridia > Christensenellales > Borkfalkiaceae > HGM11416. The sequence continues at coordinate 1,242 of JAZOCA010000126.1, forward strand.
ATAAGAATTAACAACTGATAAAACGCCTTTTAAAGGATAAAATAAGGGCAAAAAATAAAGGCGTAATACGCTCTTTAAACAGTTGACAAATTCCTTTAAAATATATATTATTTTATAAGTTGTTTTTGTGTAACTGAAAAAAGTTAATAATTAGCAAAAGAAAATCTTTTCAAGTAGCTACGAAAAATAAAAAGTGCTTAAAACAAGAAAAAAAACGGAGGATTCAATATATGAAAAGAACCTATCAACCTAAAAAAAGACAGCGCAGTAAAGTACACGGCTTCAGAAAAAGAATGGCAACCAAAACAGGTAGAAACGTTCTTAAAAGAAGAAGAGCAAGAGGCCGTCATAAACTTTCAGCTTAATAAAAGCGCGCCTAAGTTGGATAACAGGTTAAAAAGAAGAAGCGATTTTGACCTTGTTTTCAAAAAAGGGAAAAGATGTTATGCCAGAAGCTTGCTTCTGGTATACATTAAGGCCCGCGAATGCAAGGTAGGGTATTCGGTAAGCAAAAAGAACGGCAAAGCCGTTATCAGGAACAAAATAAAACGTCAGTTACGCGCCTGCATAAGGCCGTATCTTTCGCGTATGGGAAATTATTATATAGTGGTAGTTCCCAAAGTTAGCGAAACTTATGATTTTCATAAATTCGAAAGCGATTTGAAGTACGTTCTTGAAAAGGAAAAAATGCTAAATGATTAACCGCTTTTTTATATTTTTGATTAAACTCTATAAAAAATACCTGTCAAAAGGCTTAAATAGTGGCTGTATTTTTACCCCTACGTGCAGTGTGTACGCGGTTGAAGCACTTCAAAAATACGGTTTTATTAAAGCCTTTACTTTAATATTATTCAGGATTTTACGCTGTAATTCGCTCGGTAAAGGGGGCTATGATCCCGTGCCTGATAATCCAAACGTAAAAAAATGGCTACTTTAAACTAATTTTTGCATAAAAATAAAAAGCATTATAGGTGAACATGTTTTTAAATAATATTCTTATTGCGATAGATACTATTGGCGAAATTAAGAACGTAATCGAATTAGACTGGCTTGGTAAAATAATTCAAGCTCTAATTGAAGGTTGCGGAAGTATCGGTCTTGGTGTTATCGTTTTTACTCTTATTTTAAAGTTAATAACCCTACCTTTTGATATTATATCCAGGGTTTCCACCAAGAAAAGCGGAATAATGATGGAAAAAATGCGCCCTGAACTTGAAAGACTTCAACGTCAGTACGCAAACAATAAAGATCTTTATCAAAGAAAAATGCAGGATTTATACAAGAAAAACGGTTACAGTCCTTTTTCTGCCTGCTTACCCACCTTACTTAACTTAGTTTTCTTTATCGTAGTTATCGGTCAGTTCTCTACCTATTCTAACTACGCTAACTTCGGCGTGTTCTGCGATATGAGTGTCGCTTATGAACAAGCGATTACCCAACATTATCAGGTAGAAGGCGAAGAAAACGAAGATAAGTATATTATAGTCACAACTGAAGACGGCGTCGTTAATAGAAATTTAGATAGCGAAAAATTCTATAACAGCACGCACGGCGAATATCTAAGATCTTTTAACTTAGATCAAAGCGGAAGCGGTGCTGATTTTACACTTAACTATGGCGACTCTACCAGTTTAAAGGCTTTATATGAAGAAATTGCAAAGGGCGAATCAGGCGCGCTAAGCGATTTCACACCTGCAGAAGGTGAAAATGGCGTTATTATTTTAGAAGGCGAAGTTTACAAGTTAAACGACGAATTAGTTACCGACGTTGCAAATTTAAAAGCTACCGCAGGCGGTGAACTCTTAGAATATTACGGCCAAAAATTCATAGACGGATACATTAAAGAATCAGGCCGTCAAGCAGCGGCAGAAACCTTTAGAAATACAGAACTTTCTTTCCTTTGGGTTAAAAACGTTTGGTCGCAAGATTTACCTTGGCAACACCCTGTAAAGGAAGATTTTTCAGAATACGGTTTCGTTAAAAAATCAGGTTGTTTCGATACTTGTTCAGCATCATGCAACGGCGAAGATAACACCATTAAAACCGTACACGAAGATCAGTACGACGAACTAACCGCCGGTTTACAAGAAGAAAAATCACAGCCCAACGGCTACTTGATTTTGGTAGTTTTATCTATCGGAACAATGCTACTTTCTCAGTTTATAATGAACAAACAAAACAAGACGCAAAACGAACTTTCTAGTGTAGACGGGGAAAACGGCTCGGCCGCTCAATCTCAAAAGATGATGATGTGGATGATGCCCATCATGTTCGGTTTCTTCTCGTTTATGTATACCGCATCTTTCTCTATCTATATCGTTTTAAGTTCGGTATTTAGTTTAGTTGCAAACCTTATTATAAATAAGTGTGTAGAATTAAAATTTGAACGCCTTGCGGAAATGGAAGCCGAAAATTTAGAATTAAAAAGAACGGGCAGAATTAAAGAGCTTGAAGAAAGACAGAATAAAAGTAAAAAGAAAAACAAGAAATAATAGGCTATAAGGCGATTAACGCGAAAAAGTCCTTTTAAACAACAGTAAATAAGCGGAACAATTCCGCAGGTAAGGAGCAATATATAATGGAAAGTATTGAAGTTTACGGCAAGACTATAGAAGAAGCCGTAGAGTCAGGCGCAAGTCAGCTTGGCGTTTCTTTAGAAGAAGTAGAAGTTGAAGTTTTAGAAGAACCCACTACTAAAGGTCTTATTTTTAAGAAGGTTACTCAAGCAAAGGTTAGGGTTACAAAAAAACTTAGCGACGCGCAAAGAGCAGTTAATTTTTTAGAAGGTTTGTTCGATTTAATCAACGTGCATGCAACTACCGAAATCGTGCGTGACGACGATAAGATTTGCATTAACTTAACTGCAACTAATTCTTCATTTTTAATCGGATACAGGGGCGAAGTTTTAGATGCTCTTCAATCACTTGCTAGCGCAGTTGCTAATATCGGCAGAGAAGATTATAAACGTTTAGTCGTAGACTGTGAAGATTATCGCGCTAAAAGAGAAGAAACTTTAGTTCAACTTGCTAACCGCCTTGCAGAAAAGGCTGTTAGAACGGGTAGAAAAATCAATTTAGAACCCATGATTCCCTTTGAACGCCGTGTTATTCACACCGCACTTGTAGATAATCAAGAAGTTAAAACCGAATCAGAAGGCAAAGAACCCAACCGTTACGTAGTTATCGTTCCCAACGAAATTCGCGATGAACGTCCTATTTTTGCAGACCGTGACCGTCGCCATGGTAACGAACGTAAACAAGGTGGCCGTGATAATAACCACGGTGAAAGAAAGCCTTTCAACAAAGGTGGCAAGTTTGCCGGCCGTGATAACCGCCGTGGCGGAAAGTTCGATCGCGCTAAACGCCCTGCAGAATCTTCTATGTATGGCAAACCAAAGGATAAACACAACGTTACTTCTTTTGGTACGTTTATCGGCAACAGCAATAAAGATAACTAATTTAAAAAAGCCACAGAGAAATTTTAACTCTGTGGTTTTTTTAAATAAAAACGTTGTTTTTTGCGATAGTTTAAAAAAGAAAAAAATATAACTCTTTTATAATTAAAATACGCTTTTTAAATTAAGTAAAATGCCGATAATCGCTTTATAGGCATACTTTTTTAGGTGAAATTATGCAAAACACTAATCAAGAAATTACTTTTGAACAAATTAAATTACTTGCCGAACTTGGCGACGTAAACGCTTGCTATATTCTTGCAAACTGCTATGAACAAGGTATTTCGTTTTCGCAAAATAACGAAGAAGCCTTTAAACTATATCTGTTTTGCGCAAACAAAGGTGATGCTAACGCACAGCATAAAGTCGGGCTTTGTTACGATATAGGCAAAGGCACAAGTCAAAGTTACGAAAACGCTTTTTACTGGTATAAAAGGGCGTCTGCACGCGGTAACGGCAAGGCAATGTATAACTTAGCATCATGTTACGAAGAAGGGCAAGGCGTAGAAAAGAATCTAAAACGCGCCTTTTATTGGTATTCAAGAAGTGCCGAAGAAGGCATTATTTCTGCCTACTGCGTGCTTGGCTATTATTATGCAAACGGTATAGGTATTAAGCAAGATATAAACAAGGCGATACAAATGTATACCGTTGCTGCCGAACACGGCAATCAAGATGCACTAAAAAACCTGCAAATTTTAAAGGGTAATAAGTAAACGTTCGCGCTATGCAGTATTTTGCATAGCGTTTTTATTAAAAATAAAAAAGTGGGGATAATCGCGTTATAGCCCCACTTTTTTGTTTGGTTTTTAGTTAAAATAATAACGTTTTGTAAATTTTTGTTAGTTAAAAATTAATCAACTTTTATTTCTATTGCGCAAACGCCGTTTGATTGCATTTCTTCTAAAGGGTAATATTGCATCATGTCTTCGGGTTTTGCGTCTTCCCACTCTTTATAGCCTATCGCCTTTTTATCGTAAGCGGAATACAACTGGCTAAAATTTTTAAATACGTTAACCTTTAAAACGGAACATATTAGTTGTTCTTGGGTGTTTATATTTGTAAAAGTAATTTTATCGCCGGGGGTAATTAAACGGCGCTTATCGTCATATAGGCGCATTTCCACCGTTTTTTCTTTTGCTTTTATGCTTTCAAAAGGCTCAGGATTAAGTTTTAAAAAGTGCATCATAATATCACTCCTTTTTTGTTAAGGCATAGGTTAATATAAGGCTTTTTGCGCCAGCCGTTATTTGACTAATGTAGCGTATAATTTAATTAAAATCTACAAACGCAAAAAGTTCGCTTGTGGATTTTTGTTTAAAGATTTATTTTTATGATTAAATACATTTAACCAAATCTACAACTACTGCAAACACTAAAAGCAGAACAAGCCCTACTGCGTGAATAGCCCCTTCTACGTTGCGGTTCACAGGTTTCTTTCTTATCCATTCAATAAGCACGAAAATTACTCTTGCTCCGTCTAACGCGGGGATGGGAAGTAGGTTAAACACCGCTAAAGAAATTCCTATAAAGCCAGCGATTTCAAGCAAGTAGTTTAAGCCCATAGAAGCATATTGTGAAGTTATCGTGATAGTAGAAACAGGTCCACCTAAAGCGTCTAAGCCAAGCTTGCCGGTTAAAAGTTGCCAAAATGCAGAAAGTGTAGAAGAAACGTTTTTAAAGGCGTAAACTATACCCCTTTCGATACTTTCAAAAAAGCCGAATTTAACGTTTTGCGAATACATTCTGTATCCCGCCGTTTCAAGTTTAATATTAAAATAAGAAAGAATATCTTGGTCGTTTTGTTTTATCTGGTCGAAGTTATCGGGCAGTTTATATTCAAGCATAACTCTGCCTGCCGTTCTTGAAAGGTAAAAATAAACGGTATCGTTTGAGTTATATTCTTTTAAAAGCGAAACAAAATCTTCTGGTGTAAAAGCGCGCGCTGTGTTTAAATAGGTTGCTTCATCTATATATTTGGTAAGATATTCGCCGTTACCGTCAACTATCAAGCAGTCGGTAAGTCCGCTTGCGCTCTGATCGTAAAAGGTGGGAAGATTTGCGTCTATTCTTAATAAATAGTCGCCTACGTTAAAGGCGTTTTTTACTGAAGTTTGGCTTTCCGTAACTGCTGCTAGGGTTGCTATACCCAAACTTTCAAGCACGTTTTCATAATCTTGCATGCTTTCTGCCACAGGGGTAGTGCGAAGTTTGATTTGAATTTGAATGGGCTTTGTTTCGCCTTTTCTAATAACGGTGGCATCAACTATATCGCCCGCCTTTTTGCCCTTTAACGCCGTTGTTAAATCTGCGGTTAAATAAAGGTCTTTTCCGTTTAAGGTAAGAATAATATCTTCGTTTTGTAAAGAGTACGCGCTATCGGGCGTGGTGGGCGCAACTTCAAACGCTTGCATACACATCTGCCCATAGCAACCTATAGAAATACAAAAGATTATAACCGCTGCAATAAAGTTCATGCTAGCGCCGGCAATTAAAACTAGTATTCTTTGCCAAGGTTTTCTGTTGTTGAACGCTCTGGGATCGCTTGCGTCTTCGTCTTCCCCTTCAAAGGCGCAAAAACCGCCCAAGGGAAGCACCCTTATAGAAAAAATTTCGCCGTTTTTCTTTGTTTTCTTCAGTAGAGCGGGGCCCATACCTATTGCGAATTCGTTAACCTTAAAATCGAATGCCTTTGCAACGATATAATGCCCGAATTCGTGAACGGTTATCATAAATAAAAGAACTAGTAGTGCAAGGCCGATAGAGCCTATAGATGATAAGATTCCTGCCGAAAGGTTGGCAGTTGATAGCTGACTAATCAATTTTTTTCTCCTTATATGCCAAAAGAACGAGTTCGCGCGCCTGTATATCGGTGCGTTTTAGGTTTTCTAAACTAACTTCGGTCTTAGTAACGCCGTTTATTGCATAGCGTACGTATTCGGCAATTTGTGTGAATTTTATTTTACCCTGTAAAAAAAGTTCAACCGCAATTTCGTTTGCGCTACTTAAAGCGCAAGGGTAATTATAACCCTTTTCGGCGCACTCAAGCGCGAGTTTTAAACAGGGGTATCTTTCGTAATCGGGCGCTTTAAAGTCAAGCGTAAGCAAAGAAAAATCAAGCGGTAAAGTTCCGCTTTCGCACCTTGTTGGATAAGAAATAGCAAGCTGAATGGGTATATCCATAGATGGGTTAGAAAGTTGGGCTATAAGCGCGTTATCTGCATATTCAACCAAAGAATGAACTATGCTTTGCGGGTGAATAACCACTTCTATATCCCTTAAAGAACAGTTAAAAAGGTGCATGGCTTCAATTACTTCAAGCCCTTTATTCATCATTGTGGCGCAATCTATAGTTATTTTTGCGCCCATTTTCCAGGTGGGGTGTTTTAAGGCGTCTTTTGCGGTTACGTTTTGCAAATCTTCTATTTTTAAATCTCTTAACGCCCCGCCGGATGCCGTTAGTATAAGTTTTTTATAAGGTGTTGTTTTGTTAAAGTGCAAACATTGCCAAAGCGCGGAATGTTCGCTATCTATCGGGATAATGGTCGCGCCGTTATCTTTGGCGCATTTCATAACTAAATCACCGCCGGCAACAAGACTTTCTTTGTTTGCAAGCGCAATAACTTTGCCCATTTTACATGCCTGCAAAACGCTTTCCAGCCCGCAAAAACCAACAACCGCAACCACTATTATATCCGCTTCTTCGCAAGTACAATGCAATAGTGCGTTTTCGCCCGCGTAAAGGGTAGTGCCGTGGGGTAAACTTGAAATTTGGTTAGCGTATTCAGGATTAGTTATGCCCGCGTAAAGGGGTTTATATTTATTTATTTGTTCTTCAAGCAGTTTGCCGTTTTTGTTACAACACAGCGAAACCACGCCGTATTCATTCGGGTAACGGTCTACTACTTCCAGTACTTGCCTACCTATCGAGCCCGTACTTCCCAGTAATGCTATTTTTTTCATATAAAGAAAGTCCTTTTATTAGTCTATGCAAAAAAAGGATAAGTAATAACGAAAGGATGATATTTTCCTTTTTTTAGCAAGAAACCGCTTTTTATAATTGATGCGTAAAAGTAAGATAATCGCGTTATATCGCGATTTTTTATATCTAAAGAAGCAAAAATTAAAACAAAGCGATTACAAAATAGATAAATACGGAAGCAAAAATCAAACCGTCGAATCGGTCTAAAACCCCGCCGTGGCCGGGGAATATTTTACCCGAATCTTTAACGCCGAAAGCGCGCTTAATAAAACTTTCTACCAAATCGCCAAGTTCTGTTAGCACCGCGCCAACAAGCCCTACGATTGCAAAGTAAAAATACGGGTTAACAGTCAAATGATAAGTAAAGGTGTTTTTGGTAAGCGCGTAAACCACTATACCGCCAACAACACCCCCGATTAAACCGCCTATAGCCCCACTTATCGTTTTGTTTGGGCTAATTTCGGGGCAAAGTTTCTTGCCTTTTAGCGTTCTTCCCACTAAATATGCAAATACGTCTGCACAGGGGGAAATTACAAACGTTAGAATAAGTGCAAAGGTAGAAATATTGCCGAGTGTGTTAATCGCCATTAACGGTATTAAAAGTGCGGTGGGATAAACTGTGAAGAAAATGCCTAAACAAAGGCTTTCGAAATTAGCCTTTGCGCGCGTAAATACGGGAATAAAAAATTGCGCTATAACGAAAACCGCAAGTGCAACAAGCGCGCCAACCGCGCCGAAGAAATAAAACCCAACGCAAGCGCATAACGCGCTTAAAACAACGGTTATTTTTTGGGCGAGATTTGTTTTTTCGCCCGTCATTTTAATTCCTTCAAGCGCGCCAAAAATAGTTATAGCGCTAATAAGAATATGAAAAAAATCGTGGTGGATATTTCTTAAAAAGAAAAACCCAACGCAAATCGCAACGAGCACCGCGCCCGTTATAGTTCTTTTAAGCATTATCAACGTTGCCAAAGCGCCTTTTTCTACTACTGAACCAGTTTAAGGCAACTTTGCAGTCCTCCTTGGTAAAGTCAGGCCACAAACGGTCTGTGAAATAAAGTTCTGCGTAACTCGCTTGCCAAAGCATAAAGTTAGAAAGGCGTTTTTCGCCACCCGTTCTAATAACTAAATCAAGGTCCGGCAAGCCGTTAAACAAATACTTTGAAACTGTGCTTTCGCTAATAATTTCGCCTTTTTCTTTTATAAGGCTAAAGGCGTGGCACAATTCCTGCCTCGCCCCATAATTTAAACAAATATTAAGCACGGGGGTTTTGTTACCTTCCGTCCTTTTTTGATATTCGCAAATGGTATCTTGCATTTCCTTATCGAAAATGCTAATATCTCCCGAAACGGTAAAGCGCGCGTTGTATTTTAAGCACTCTTCGCCATATTCTTTCATGCCCTTTTTTAAAAGTGCAAAAAGATAATCGACTTCTTCTTTAGGTCTTTTGATGTTTTCGGTTGAAAAGGCGTAAAAAGAGATATAGTTAACGCCAAGGTCGAACATGGTTTTTGCCACTTCCACTAATTTTTTTGCGCCTGCCTTATGCCCGAAACTTCTTTTGTGCCCTTTTGCGCTTGCCCATCTGCCGTTACCATCCATAATAATGCCAACGTGATTAGGCGCGCCTAATAATTTTTCAACCATTAAACGGTCATTACGTCCTTTTCTTTTTCTGCAGAAAGTTTTTCGATTTTGCTAATAGCGCTGGTTACGCTTTCTTCAACGGTATCGGTAAAGTTAGCAAGTTCGTCTTCGGTGATTTCTTTGCCGTTTTTAAGTTTCTTTAAGGTATCTAAAGTGTCGCGTCTGATATTTCTAACAGCAACTTTAGCGTCTTCTGTCATCTTTTTAACTTGTTTAACAAGTTCTTTTCTGCGTTCTTCAGTAAGCGCAGGGAAAACAAGGCGGATTACGTTACCGTCGTTGGTGGGGTTGATGCCGATATTCGCTACTTGAATAGCCTTTTCAACACTCTTTAAAAGAGATTTATCCCAAGGCGCAACTATAAGGCATTGACCGTCTACAACAGACATATTGCCCACTTGGTTGATAGGCGTCATTTCGCCGTAATAATCAACCATAACTTTATCTAAAACGTGGGGGTTAGCTCTGCCAACTCTTATCATAAGTAGGTCAGACTTAAACACGTTAACGCTTTTTTCAAGTCTTTCGTCGTGTTCTAAAAGTATCATTTCAATTTTTTCCATATCTGCTGCCATAATTTTTCTCCTTATAGGGTTATTTTGTGTTATATATTTAAAGTTTATTTTTTTTGTTTTTGTGAATTGTTGCGTTATAAATTAGGTCTAAAAAGAAATTTATAACACAGTAAAAAAATTATTTTATCCAAGTGCCGGCGCAATCTTTTTTTGTAAGCGCGTTAACTATAGAATTTTCTGCGTTTAGGTGGAATGCAAAAACGGGCAAACCATTTTCTTGGCACATTATAACCGAAGATGCGTCCATCGCCTTTAAGCCCTGAGATATAAAGTCCGCGTAAGAAATGCAATCGTATCTTTTTGCGTTGGGGTTGGTTTTGGGGTCGCTATCGTAAATGCCGTCCACGTTTTTTGCAAGAAGAAGTACGTCCGCTTCCATTTCACACGCGCGAAGTGAAGCCGTAGTATCGGTAGAGAAGAATGGGCAACCCGTGCCACCGCCAAAGATAACTACTTTGCCTTCTTTTAAAGCTTTGTCTGCTTCTCGTCTGTCGTACGGTTTTGCCATGGGCATTACCGAAAAAGAAGTTTGAACGATAGCATCCACTCCGTTAGCTATAAGAGTTTCTTGTAAGCAAAGCGAATTCATAACGGTTGCAAGCATACCCATATAGTCCGCCGTGCTTCTGTTCATATCAAGATTTTGTCTGCCACGCCAAAAGTTGCCACCGCCAACCACTATGCAAACTTCTGCGCCTAAATCGCGCGCGCTTTTAATTTGCAAAGCAACGGTTTTTAAAACTTCGCTATCGTAGCCCGTGCCTTTTTCGCCCGCAAGCGCTTCACCGCTGATTTTTAGCAAAACTCTTTTATACAAAGCTTTCATATTTATTTCTTCCCGTTTATTTTTTTGTTAGTGTTTTGGTTTTATACGGCGTGACAACGCACACGTTTATTTTTTGCGCATTATAACCATATTATCCCAAGTTTACCATCTTTATATATTATACAATATATTTATCCATTTGTAAATATTTAATTTCAATTTTTTTGCCAAAAATATTAAAAAAATAATAAAATATCCATAATTTTTAATTTTTGTTCATTCCTTAGGGCAAAGGTGCGGTTTTTTGCAATATATTTTTAAGCATAATTATCGTAGGTAAAATGGTAATCGCTAAAATAAACATAAAAATTCTTGCAAAAAATATTACTTTATATAAAGGGGTAAATCACTTGCAAATTTGCGGGTATAAAATTTTGCGCATCTTGATTGCCGTAAAAAATAAAAGTGGGGTTAATCGCGTTATAGCCCCACTTTTTTGTTAAAAAAATTGCAAAATATAAAAATAAAGGTTAAAAAGTATTAAGTGTGCCGTTGGTATTTATGCTTGATTTGCTAATTTTTTTGGCTCAGCGGCAAAGAAAACTCATGTTTTTAATAGAGAAGAAAACAGCGGTGTAAAAGATTATGCACTTTACCAGGCAGTAGTTTTATAAGAATAGGGAAAAATATCTTTAATAATATCTTCAAGCTTATCGTAAAGCCTGTAAGAAGAAAGAATCTTTTCACATTCGCTATAATCGTAATAACCCAACAGTTCGCCGTTTGGGGTTAAAACTTCCATTGTGAAAAAGCAGTTTACTTGGGTAAGGGCAATAATTTCTTTAAGCTTTAAGTCGCTTTTAACGATAAAGTGTTTGCACTCTTTAATTTTAATTGCACTAATGCTACGGCTAAAAAAAGTGCGCACGTATGCGCTTTCTTTTGACCTTTTTGCCCACCCTGCAACCAAAAATAGGCTAAAAAACAAAAGTGAAAGATTAGTTTTTCGTATGCAAACGGAATATATAAATAGCGCAAGAAGCAAAAGAGAAATAATAATGCTTATTGCAACCGTAACCTTTAAGGCTGTTTTGCGTTTAAAGCGTAGCGAAAGGGTAGCGCAAACAATTCTTCCACCGTCTAACGGGTATGCGGGAAGTAAATTTATTGCAAATACGCACAAGTTAGAAAAAACCACGCTATCAAGATAGGGGTAAAGTTCGGGCATAAGCCACCAAAGCGCCAAAAAAACAAGGCAAACGAAAAGGTTAAAAAGCGGGCCAAAAAAGGCTACTTTAATTTCATCTTTATAAGAAAGTCCCTCTATAGCGCTATTAACTACTGCTCCGTAGGGCATAAGGGATATTTTATTCATCTTATACCCAAGTTGTTCAAGCGCAAAAGAATGCCCGATTTCATGTATTAGTGCGGTAAGCGTAAAGTTTAAAAATAAAAATACTTTGCCGGTGAAAGCAAAGTATAATCCAAATAAGAAAAATAGTGGATGAATACTTATTTTCATTATTTGTTAAAGATAATAGAATTTTCTACCGCTGCATAGTCGGTTATAAGACTTTCGCCGTTATAAAGATAAACCTTTGCGGTGTTTTTAACGTAGCCAAGTGGCATATTGCGTGTAACTTGTTCTCCGCTGGCAAAATAAACAAGGTCTAACCCCTCGGTTACGCTTGAAAAACTTTCGCTGTGCTTAACGGTTACGGTATAAGTTCCATCCGTTGCCTTTTCCACTTTAACCACTTCGCCTTCGCAAACAGGGTAAAGCGAGTATTCGCCGGTGATGCCGATTTCGCCTTCACAAACGGTAACACCGCTTTGATCGCCAACTGGCAAAGTAAGCGTAAAATCTTCGTAAGAGCGATTGTCTTCTAACGTTTGATCGTTAAAGAACACACTTTTAAATAAAGTGTTCATACCGCTGTTTTCCCAAAATACGTTGGTTAGTATTATTGCAGAAATTAGCGCGAACACAGCAACCACCTGTGCAGAAATAACGGCGCTTTTAATTTTTTCTTTCTTTGCGATTTTTTTGTCGTATACGGCAAGCGCGCTGGCTTTATTGTTTGCTTTTTCGCTACTTGATAAATTTTTATCTTTGTTTTTGCAGTTATTTTTTTCGTTACATTCTTCTTCGCAAAAAATGTTAGCATCTTCATCTTCGCTTTGTTTAATCGCCTTATTTACCGCGTTAATTACCTTTTTCTTTTTAAAAAAAGAGCGTTTGCGTTTAAAAGAATATTCGCACGTAGAAGTTGGCACTTCAATCATTTTTGCGTATTCTAAACCGTTATCCATTTTTTTAGCCTCCAAATTTCTTGCTATACAATATGCTATAAAAAATAAAAATAGAACGCGCGGTGCATAAGGTTTACTTAAATTTTTAAAAATGTTATAATAAGAAAAATTTTTAAGGCGGGTTTGGTATGTTAAGCATATTACTTACTGGGCAAAATCAAGGTCATATTATAACGGTTATAACGGCTGTTATAATAATAGCGGTAATTTTGCTATCTATAAAGGTTATATTTGCAAAAAAGAACAAAGCGAAATATTTTGTTAAAGAAAGTCTTTTAACCCCAACCGAAATTAAATATTACGATATTATTCGTTCTATAATAGGCAATAATTTTTTGCTTTTACCGCAAATAAATTTGGCGTCCGTCATAGATAAAAAGGGCGGTTCTAATTTCAGAAGCGAACTTTTTAGAAACGTAGATTTTGGAATTTTCGATTATGATTTTCACCCCATTGCCCTTATTGAAATTAACGATAATTCGCATTTCAGAAAGGATAGAATAGAGCGCGACGAAAAGGTTTTAGATATTTGTAAACGCGCTAAAATTCCTTTAGTTACCTTTTGGGTAAAGGACGGTATAAACTACAATCAAATGGCAAAACAGTTATACGTTGCAATAAACGGCAAAAGAAAATAGTATAAAAACAAAAGTGGGGTTAATCGCGTTATAGCCCCACTTTTTTGTTTGGTTTTGGGTGAATTACTAAGCAAATATGCGTGCTCTTAGAGCGCGTTAGGGTATAATAACATAAATAGCGCCGAACAAAAGACAAAGCATTGCAAAATAACCTAATAATAACTAAATAAAATTTAGGTTATATCGCAAACGCAAAAATAATACAAACTCTAAAAAAACTTTAAAAAAAAGATAATTACTAATTTTTGCTTTTAAATAAAACGCAGTAACAAATAAAGGTTGATTAAAAAAAGAAAAAAACGTTTTTTGCTTGCAAACATCTAAATGAACGTTTTAAAAAGATGGTTAACAGAAAAATTTCCGCCGATTTTATTTTTTACAAATAGCGTAAATAAAAAAGTTGTAATTTATTAAATATAGTGTTAAAATATATAAGTAAAAGCAGGTTTTTAACCTAAAAACGGCAAAAAAATAAAAAAAGGGGGTGGCTTTTATGAAAATTTTTGCAATAAGTGATTTACATATGTCTATTGCTAACCCCAAACCCATGGATATTTTTGGTGCAAAATGGGCCAACTATTTAGATAAAATTAAACAAAGTTGGTTAGAAAACGTAACTTGTGAAGATATTGTTTTAATTTCGGGCGATATAAGTTGGGCTATGACCACTCAAGACGCCATGAAAGACTTCGAATACTTTAAAGATTTACCCGGCAAAAAGGTTTTTATTCGCGGTAATCACGATTACTGGTGGAAATCTATAACAAGGCTTCGCGAAACTGTGCCGGAAGATTGTTATCTTTTACAAAACGACGCAATAAAATTTAACGACGTTGTAATTTGCGGATCGCGCGCCTGGCTTACCCCCGGCTCGCCCGATTTTACCAAGGCAGACGAAAAAATTTATCTTCGCGAATTAGAGCGTTTAAAAATGGCGTTCTTTAGGGCTAACGATTTGCGCCAAGAAGGCGATAAGTTAATTTGTATGGTGCATTTCCCGCCGTTCAACGTTCGCCGTGATAACAACGAAATCACCGATATTATAGAAAAATATAACGTAAGCGCCGTGGTTTACGGGCATTTGCACGGCAAGGAATCCCGCGCCGATAAGCTACTTGTAAAAAACGGAATACCATATTATTTAACTTCTTGTGATTTAGTGGATAATAAACTCGTTACAATCCAGTTGTGACGAATTTAAAATAAATTTTTATTTTAAAGATCATCTATTACAAAAACATTTAGTCGCTTTTGTATTTCTTGACCTTATTTAAGGAGAAAAAAATGGAAAAAACAAAAGGAAAAACGTTCGTTTCAACCCTAAAAATGCTTTTTAACCGTTGGTTTATTCAAGCCTTTTCGGGTATGGCTCAGGGGCTTTTTGTCACTTTGATTGCAGGCACTATCATTAAAACGCTGGGCACTAACGTAATCGGCAATAATGCGGTTGGTAATTTTTTAGTGCTTTTGGGCGCAATAGCATCCGTGGTTACCGGGTTTGGTATAGGCGTGGGTATCGCGCACAGTTTAAAAGTAGATAAATTAGTGGTCTTTTCGGCTGGCGTTGCAGGCTTTTTAGGCGCTTATGCAGAACAAATTCTAAACGGCGCTACTATGCAGACGCTTTCTGCTGTTTGGGCTAAGGGATTACCGGGCAACCCCATCAGCGCTTACGTATGCGCGCTTTTTGCAACCGAAATTGCAAAATTTATATCCGGTAAAACTAAATTAGATATTTTATTAGTTCCCCTAACTTGCGTTGCATGCGCTGTTGCGGGATTATATATTTCTTATCCCTTTATTTGGTTGATTCAAATTATAGGGCAGGGAATCAAGGTGGCAACAGGTTTTGCGCCCGTAATCATGGGTATGGTTATTGCCGTAGTTATGGGTATGTTGTTAACTTTACCCACTTCGTCCGCTGCTATTTGGGTTTCTATCGTAACCGCCTTTGGGCAAGACGTTCCCGATACCGTTTTATTAGCGGGCGGGGCTGCCGTCGTCGGTTGCGCAAGTCATATGGTAGGCTTTGCCGTTATGAGTTATCGTGAAAACGGCTTTAGCGGTCTTATTTCGCAAGGCATAGGCACTTCTATGCTTCAAATACCCAACGTTATGAAAAAACCTATACTTTTTATTCCGCCCATAATTTCAAGCATAATTACCGGCCCGCTTGCAACTAAAGTTTTTTGCTTGCGTTGTGATGCTTCCGGTGGTGGTATGGGTACAAGTGGGCTCGTTGGTATCTTTGGCGTTATAAACGCTTCTTCCGGCGTTATCAAGCCTTGGGTTATGTGGCTTGGTATAGTTTTACTTATGTTTGTAATTCCCGCCGTGGTTTGCTTCTTTGTAAGCGAGTTTATGCGCAGAAGGGGTTTGATAAAGTTTGGCGACCTTCAAATAAAATAAACCTTATATGCTTCGTTATTGTCACGAAAACTCCGCTTTTGCTCGGTTATTTACGCGAAAGTAAACGCCCGTCGCAAAATGCTCGTTATTCCTGCCACTAACTCGCATCTAAGGCTTATTTAACGTTTATATAGGCGGTGGGTTTTATTATGTGCTTTATTCGGGTTACGTACGGTAAGTACGCGCCCCTTCATAAATGCTCCTTTCGTGCCACTAACTCGCATCTAAGGCTTATTTAACGTTTATATAGGCGGTGGGTTTTTATTATGTGCTTTATTCGGGTTACGTACGGTAAGTAAACGCCCGTCGCAAAATGCTCGTTATTCCTGCCACTAACTCGCATCTAAGGCTTATTTTAACGTTTGTATAGGCAGTGGGTTTTTATTATGCGCTTTATTCGGCTCGCGTACGGCAAGTACGCTCCCTTGCAAAAAATCACAAACGCCTACTCTTGCTTGTAACTAAACGCTTTGCGCTTTCGCTTATTTATAAATTATTTTTTCTTATCGCCTTGGTTTGTTGTGCCAGCGAAAGTTTGCGCTTGTGCTTAGTTGCGCTAGAAAAAATGTAAGTGTATCGGTGGGCAAAAATTATATATTTCTAACTTACTAATAAGCATTACATAATCTATTTATCAAATTACAATTAATGCAAAAACCGCGCTATATGGCGATTAACGGTGTTTTTGTTAAAAAATAAAGGCGATGTCACAAACAACGACTGATTTTTTAAATTAATAAAAAATATTTTATCAGTCATTTGTTGTGTCAGAGCCAAAATAAAAAAGGAAAACGCTATGAAGTCTTTAAAAGAATTGTATCGTATAGGGGTTGGCCCGTCTTCGTCGCACACAATGGCGCCTTATGCCGGCTGTGAAGAAATTAAAAGTAAATATGGCAAAGATGCTAAGTACAAAGTAATCCTTTACGGCTCTTTATCGGCAACTGGCAAAGGGCACGGTACAGATAGCGTTATAAAGCGTTGTTTGGGAAGTGATTGCGAAGTTATTTTCGATAACCAGAAAACCGACCTTGCTCATCCAAACACTATGCGCGTTGAAGTAACCACTCCAAACGGTGTTTTTTGCCACGAAATAATAAGTCTTGGCGGTGGCGCGTATTCTTTAGATGGAAAATCCCCCATAGGCGCAGAAGTCTATCATCACAAGAATTTTAGCGAAATAAAAGAATATTGCGATAAAAACAGCATTCGTCTTTACGAATACGTTTATGAATGTGAGCCAGATATTAAAGATTATCTTTTTACCGTTTGGCGCTATATGAAAAAAAGCATAAAAGAAGGATTAGAAGCAACCGGCGTTCTTCCCGGTGGGTTAGAAATAGAACGTAAAGCGGGTTATTTATATAGCCACGTAAACGTTTTCGAAAATCCTTCTACCATAGAAAATATGTTGGTTTGCGCATACGCTTTTGCCGTTGCAGAGCAAAACGCTTCGGGCGGGGTAATAGTAACTGCGCCTACCTGTGGCGCAAGCGGTGTTTTGCCAGCATGTCTTTACTACATGCAAAACAAAAATAATTTTTCTGAAGAGCAAATGGTAAACGCTTTGGCAACGGCGGGTATTATAGGTAATATAATAAAGCAAAACGCATCTATTTCGGGTGCGGAATGCGGTTGTCAGGCAGAAATCGGTAGCGCTTGTTCAATGGCGAGCGGGGCGCTTGCCGAACTTTTCGGCATGGATACCGATCAAATAGAGTACGCGGCAGAAGTTGCTATGGAGCACTATTTAGGGCTTACTTGCGATCCTATAAACGGGCTTGTGCAAATTCCTTGTATAGAACGTAACGCAGTTGCTTCAATGCGTGCAATAAACGCTTTGAGTTTGGCTAAGTTTTTAACTCAAACAAGAAAAATATCATTCGATACCATCGTGGATACAATGTATACCACGGGCAAAGATATGCACAACTCTTATCGCGAAACAAGTCAAGCGGGGCTTGCAAAAATTTATAAACCGCAAAACTAATTTCGTATTTTAAGGGTTGAATACATAAAAGGAAGTATAAAAAAGTGAGCATTACTATTATTCGTTAATAAGATAAAACTTTATCATTATAAAAGGGGAATTGCGCGTTAACCGTGCTATCTCCCCACTTTTTTGTTGATTAAATTTAAAAAAGGAGAAAAAAAGTGATAAAACTTTTATCTAAAATATTTATAAAAGATTACAAAAATTACGAAAGCGCAAAGGTGCGTGAAGGTTATGGCAAACTTTCGGGCGTAGTGGGTATAATTTTAAACGTTATGCTGTTTGCTTTAAAATTCACGGCGGGTATTTTAAGCGGGGCAATCTCCGTTACCGCAGACGCCTTTAACAACCTTACGGACGCAGGCTCTTCTATAGTCACCTATATAGGCTTTAAACTTTCATCTAAACCCACCGATAGAGATCATCCTTTCGGGCACGGCAGATGGGAATACGTTGCAGGCTTCATTGTTTCTATGCTTATATTTTTGGTTGGCTTTGAACTTATAAAAAGTTCGGTAGAAAAAATAATCAATCCCACCGCGATGGAATTTTCTTATCTTGCCCTTGGGATTTTAGTCCTTTCCGTCTTGGTTAAGTTTTATATGTTTATTTACAACAGAGATATTTCTAAAAAAATCAATTCGGTAAGCATAAAGGCAACCGCGGCAGATAGTCTTAACGACTGCATAGCAACTTCGGTTGTTGCCATTTGTTTTTTTGTTTATAAATTCACGGCGTTTAACTTAGATGCTTACGCGGGCATTTGCATAGCCCTTTTCATTTTATATTCGGGCTTTAATTCCGCTAAAGAAACTATAGGCCTACTTTTAGGCTCTGCGCCAGACCCTGAATACGTTGAAAAAATAGAAAAAACAGTTCTTTCTTTACAAGGTATTACGGGCGTGCACGATCTTATGGTACATAATTATGGGCCGGGTCGTCAGATAATATCCCTTCACGCAGAAGTAGATGCAAACGCCAACGTAAACGAGGCGCACGACGATATCGATAACGCCGAAAAGATTTTAGAAGAACAATTTAACTGTATTGCGGTTATTCATATGGACCCCATAGATATGAACAACCCAAGAAGAAAGGAATTTTTGCTTTTAACGCGTGAAGTGGTTAAGGGTATAGACGAACGCTTTTCCATTCACGATTTCCGTATGACCGAAGGTTATACTCATATAAATTTAATTTTTGACCTGACTATTCCGCATGAAAACCATTTAAGCGCGGATGAAATTAAAGAGCGTATAAATAAAGGCGTTAAAGCGATTAACCCTAATTTAAACGTGGTTTGCAAAATTGAATTCGGATACGTCGGCAAAAACTAAAATATGTAAACTTAAGCGAAAATAATTTTCTTTTGTAGGTAAACGGCATTAACTTTTTGTTACGCTTTAAAAACTTTTAAGGTGTATTTTATACCTTTTAACGGCTGGCAAAAACCTTATAGCAAAAGGGTATTGCGCGTGTGCGCTGAAATATGCTATAATACCCGTATAGCTTAATAATCGTGCTATACGCTAACTTTTTACAAGGAAAATTATATATGAAAGCATTATTATCTTTATATAAAAGGTATTTGCCCTGGCTTTTGCTTGTTGCTTTTTTATATGCGTTATCCGCTTTATGCGAACTTCTTATGCCCTACGAAATGGGCGTGATAGTAACTAACGGTATAAAAGAGCAAAATCAGCAAGTAGTTAAAACGAGCGGAATCATAATGTCCGTTTTAGCGATTTTAGCCTTGGTAATATCTGTTTTTACCGTAAGATTAAACGCAAAAGTCGCAGTCGATTTCGAACGCGATCTTAAGGTAAAAACCTTTAAAAAAATCAATTCACTTTCCTTTGAGGAATTTTCTTCAATAGGCACAAGCGGGTTACTTACTCGCATAAACGACGATATTTCAACTTTATCTTATTTAGCTTCTTCCGGCTTGTTTGCTTTAGTCAACGTTCCCATTACGTTTATCGGTGGCGTAGCGCTGGTTATGAACAAGGATTTTTTAATCGGTTTAGTTATGCTTTGCGTGTGCCCCGTAGTAATAGTTTTTGCCTGCTTGCTTGCAAAACGGCTGGATTATCTTTGGGATAGGGGGGATAAACTCACAGACGAACAAAACCGTCACGTTAGGGAAAGGATGTCTGGTATAAGGGTGCTAAGGGCATTCGATAAAGAAGAGCAAAAGCACGGCAAAATCAAAACCGCTACCTTAGAAATGGTTAAGTCTTTTATAAGGGCTAACGTATTAAGCGGTTTTATAAATCCCGTTGCAACCGTACTGTTAAACGTTGCAACCGTGGTGATTTTGCTCGTTAGCAAAAACAGAATATCATATCAAAGCGCGCTGTCTGCCGGCGATATTATAGCGGGCGTTCAGTACGTTGGTCTTATTCTAAACGGCCTTTTAACTTTGAGTTGGACTCTTACTTGGCTTCCCCAAGTTGGCGTTTGTTTAAGAAGGGTAAACCAAGTTTTAGCCTTTAAAGGAATGCCTTCTTCACTTCGCGTTACGTCACAAATTTCTGGGGACGTATGCGTAAAAAATCTTACGTTTACTTATCCTACGGCACAAATGCCCGCACTAAAAAACATTAATTTTTACGCAAAGCAGGGCGAAAAAGTTGCCGTGATAGGCGGAACGGGTAGCGGTAAAAGCACTCTTGTGAAAATGCTACTTGGCTTTTATCCTATTTCAAGTGGCGATATTTGCTTGGGGCAAAAAAGCTATAAAGAATTTGGCGGTGAATATTTTAGGCCAAGTTTATCTGTAGCCCTTCAGAAAAGTATGATTTTCGAAGGCACGGTAAAACAAAACGTTTCTTGCTTTTCTTCAAATTATACAGACGGGCAAATTTTAGAATGTGCAAAAGTAAGCCAACTTTCTTCCTTTTTAGAACAAAAAGGTGGTTTAGATTTTTCGCTTACAAGTAGTGGTGCTAATATTTCTGGCGGGCAAAAGCAAAGAATAAATATTGCAAGAACGATTTTAAAACCGGCATCCGTTTATATTTTTGACGATAGTTTTTCCGCGCTAGATTTTTTAACCGAAAGTAACTTACGAAAACAGTTAAACGTCTACCTAAAAGGCAAAACGCAAATTATAATAACGCAAAGAATTGCAACCGCGATGAACTGCGATAGAATTTACGTTTTAGAAAAGGGCGAAATCGTTGGCGAAGGCGACCATAAAACGCTACTTAAAAATTGCGAAGTTTACCGTGAACTTCATCACTCGCAAATAGGGGGTGATCATAATGAAGAATAGGGTAAATTCAAAATCAACTGGTGTTTTAAAGGTTATGTTGCGCCTACTAAAAGATATGAAGCAAATTCGGTGGTTGATATTTGCAATCGTGCTTATTTCAATTTCGGGCGTTGCAATATCCCTTGTTACCCCCTATCTTTTGGGTAATTTAACAGACGCGCTTTATAATCTTTGGGCTAACGGAATAAAAATAATAGAAAGCGAATTTTATAAAAACGGCTTTTTACTAGGCTCGGTATATTTAATTTCGGCTTTGCTTGGCGTTGTTTCTATGATAATAAACAGTAACGCCGTATCCAGATATTTTACTTACGGTTTAAGGGTAAGAATAAGCGCAAAAATAACACGCCTTCCCGTTCGGTTTGCAGATAACACGCCCACCGGCGAGATTTTATCGCGCATGATGGGTGACGTTTCCAACATGTCTGCACCTATTTACGACGTTATTTACACTATTATAGACGGATTCGTTAAACTAATAGGTATTTCGGTTATTATTTTTATTATGAATCCATCTCTTGCTGCGATAATCGTGTGCGTTGTTCCATTTTCCGTGGGGCTTGCCACTTTACTTTCTGCAAGGTCGGAAAAACTTTATAACAAGTCAAGGGCTACTGCGGGCGAGTTGTATTCTTTAACCGAAGAGGACTTTACCGGATTTGATACCGTTAAATGCTTTGGTTTAGAAGAAGAGCGCGCAAGCAAATATTCAAAACTTTGCGATAGATATGCAAAAGAATTAAAAACAGCAGAAATCTTTTCTAAAACGGTTAACCCTCTTATAGTTTTTACAAACGCTATTGCCTATATTCTAATTTGCGTAATAGGTGGCTATATGTCGATTAACGGCGCTTTAAGCGTGGGAACGGTTGTTACTTTGGTGCTGTATGCGCAAATGTTTGCAGGTCCGCTTGAAAGCATTTCGGTTGGTATTAGTCAAATTCAAAACACAGTTGCTTCAGCCCGTAGGGTTTACGAACTTTTAGACGGCGAAGAAATGACAGAAAGCGGTGAAGATAATTTTAACCTTAATAACTGTGAAGTATCTTTTAAAAACGTGCGTTTTTCTTACGACGAGAAAAAACCCCTTATAAAAGATCTGTCCTTTAGCGCAAAAGCGGGGCAAAAGGTCGCAATAGTAGGCGCAACCGGCGCGGGAAAAACCACCATAGTCAATCTACTTATGCGCTTTTATGAAATTCAAGGCGGTAAAATAGAAATCGGCGGTAAAGATATTTCTTTATACACGCGCAAGGCTCTGCGCGAAAATTTCGCAATGGTATTGCAAGATACTTGGTTGTTTGGCGGAACTATAAAAGAAAACGTTGCAATAGGCAAAGAAAACGCTACCGACGAAGAAATTATATCCGCTTGCAAAAAAGCGCACGTGCACGACTATATTATAAGTCTAAAGTCGGGCTATAACACGGTTATCAACGAAGAAACTACTAATATTTCTGGCGGGCAAAAGCAACTTTTAACAATAGCCCGCGCATATTTGGCGGATAGAAAAATGCTCATTTTAGATGAAGCGACTTCTAACGTAGATACCAGAACGGAACTTTTAATTCAAAAAAGTATGGATGAACTCATGCAAGGCAGAACTAGTTTTGTTATCGCGCACAGACTTTCTACTATAGTCAATGCAGACGTGATTTTGGTTGTAGATAACGGCGATATAGTCCAGCAGGGCACTCACGAAAGTTTGCTTGCCCAAAACGGCTTATATAGCAAAATATATTACAGTCAATACGAAAGCGTTAACGGATAATAACAATAAAATTAAATTACCCTTAATTGCTATCATGTTATTAAACTAATTAAAAAGAGAGAACTTTTCGGCTACAAACCGATTTGCTCTCTCTTTTTTTATTTATTTAAAGTCTTGCGCTTAATCCGCCTTTTTTTAAGTTTTTGCTTTGCAAAATTTCGATTGCTCCGCTAAAGCCAAAAGTCTTTTACGCCGATTTATCTTACTAAAATAGCACTTAATCGCGCTATATGGCACTTTTAGTGTTGATTAATGTGTTTTTTTATTTCATTTATAAATTCTAGTCCATATTTATCAAATGATGTTTCACCTAAACCATAAAGGGTAATAAATTCTTCTTTTTTTAATGGCTTATACGTGGCTAGACTTACCAGTCCAGTGTTTTTAACAATAGTATATGGTGGCACTTTTTCACGCTTTGCAATTTCAAAGCGAATTTCTCTTAAAGATGATAAAAGTTGCATGTCAGTTATAACATTTTCATTTTCGTCGGCAAGAACATTAAATCCATCTTTTTCAATATGGTGTAATTTGTATTTTATAGTATGAATTTTCGGGGGGATGCGTTCGGTCACTTTATCACTTTCAGTATGTTTCTTTAATGGCGTTGGAAGAATTAATTCCGGTTCTTTAAAATATGCAGGCATATTTGTAGAATAATCTTCTTCAAATCCATCATTTTTCCATTTTTCGTAGTTTGAAAGAGAAACAGTTCTATCGCACCCACTTCCATCTGGCTTATAGTTTGTGCATCCTAAAAAATATCCGTCTTTAGACGTTTTTACAATTAAATAACCATCGTTGCATTTGTCACATTTTTTTATTGATAATTCCTTAGCTGATGGTATATTCGTTATATAACTACAAACTTCTGGTTCGTTGGTACACATCCATAATTTTAAACCATAATTTTTTTTATAACGAAGTGTTAATGGAAAACCACAAATGGGACAGACTTTTGCATTAAATGAAGATATTTCGTTTTTATTTATATTACCATGAACTTCAATGTTAGGATAATCTCTTATAAGCTCTAAAATAAATTCAGAAGGTCTTTGTTCTGGCGTTATTATAAAAACCCTATTTTTAGTTCTTGTTAGAGCTACATAGAAAAGACGACGCTCTTCTGCGTATTCAATGGTAGTATCATTTTTAGTAACGTATTTCATTACGGGATCATCTTCTAATTTTGAAGGAAAGCCATACATTTCGTTTCGTGCATTTATGATAATTACGTCATCATATCCAAGACCCTTTGAGCTATGAGCTGTTAAATATTCTAATTGTAGATCTTTGTGTTTATTGCTAAATATTTTATTGTTTTTTTCATCGTATAAAAAATCTTTTGAAAAACAAAGATTTCTAGCATCAAAACCATAACGTCCTATAAGTAAAACTCTACCTTTATTATTAAATTGTTTTATTGTGTCGAGTGCTTCATCAACTTTTTTGCCAAAGTGAAAAAATTTACCACCTTTGTCTTTGTATTCTTTCTTATCGTATTCTTCACTATAAGTTAGAATTGCAACCGGCTTATCTATATGTTTGGGTGATAGTAGTTTTTTCTTTATTTGTGATTCGTTTTTTTGAATGAAATTACCTGCAATATCAATTACTTCTTGTGCGTTCCTATATGTTTTAGTAATTTTCAATTCTTCACCGTAACCCATAATATTGCAAAATTGTGTAAACAAGCTAATATCGGAGCCACTAAATGAATAAATTGATTGCCAGTCGTCACCAACAGCAATTATTTTTGCATCGCAGATCTTGGATAATTCTTCAGTTAAATCAAAACGTTGATGTGAAATATCTTGATATTCATCCACGATGATATATTTAAAATTAAGTTTTTCTTTTGTGATTTGTTTATCGCGAATAGCTTGTGCCGAGTGATTAATCATATCTTGGAAGTCTATTGCGTTATTTTCAGAAAGTTTCTTTTCGTATTCAAGAAAGCATTCTTTGCAAATATCTAAAAATAGTTTGTTTCTAACATTTGCATTTTGACTCATTTTTGCAAAATGAGTTGAAGTATAGTTGTTAGTTTTAAAATTGTTTATAAATACGCAAAGAAGTTTTGTCAATCTATTAATATATCGATTCTCTTCACTACTTATAATTTTTTCAAAAAGCTCTTTACGTGGTCTCTTATTTAAAATAAAACCTTCTTTAATTAATTTTTCTTGTAAATGAGTAATTAAGTCGCGTCCATCATTATATTTTGAGAAGGTATAAATTAGTTTTGTATTATGTTTTCTATGTAAAAGAACTTTGTCGTTTATTGTTTTTTTGTAAGTATCAAGCTGCTCTGACGTGTAAAAATTACTTTTCCCATTTTCGCTTATACCAAAGTGTTCTAAATAAAAGACATTATTTCCTTGTTTAATGCAAAAATCAGGAGTATATGGCTTTTTTGCCTTTAAAATATGATATGGATAAATTGGTTCATATTCGTATTCTATTTGGTTTAAATACAAAAAATTAGCGATTCGAACTTCCTCAATAGAGCGTAGCTGCTCGTTTTGAATCGTTATTTTTTTACCCGTTCTCTTATCTATAATTTCTTGCGTAAAATTTTCAATATTCCCTTTTAAGGTTGAAAAATCTGCTTTTTTTATGTAATTAAAAAATCTATTTATATCTTCACCTTCGTAAGGAGCATCGAAATAAGAGCCAAAAAACATAATCAGCTTATCCACAGTTTCTGGTTGAGAAAGAACCCGTCCTTTTAAATAATCTCTTATAGTAACAAACAAAAATCCTTCGTCAACAACTTTCTTTTTAACGTCATCTTGCTTTTGCAATATGGCATATCCTATGCTGTGAAATGTTGTAATTGGACAGGGTATTTTTAACTGATCATTTATTCGTTCTTTTAGTTCTCCAACTGCTTTATTCGTAAAAGATATCACTAATATTTGTTTAGGATCAATATTCTTTTTTTCAACTAAATATTTAACCTTTGCTGCAACAGTGGTTGTTTTTCCCGCCCCAGCGCCTGCAATTATTAATGAATAATCCTCATCAGACAAAATTGCTCTTCGTTGTTCCGAATCCAACAAAATCTTAGGATCGCAATTTTTTAAAATATTATCTAAATATGTTTTTTCGCTTGTTAGATGATTATTGATATATAGGTCATTATGCTCTTTAATCATAGCAGAACCAGATTTTATATTTTTAATATCTTGATAAATTATTAAAAATCTTAGTATTTTGCTTTGATCAAGTTTGTTGGTTTTACAAAAATAACCTAATGTATTTGCCATTTGGGCGTTATCAAAAAACACAAATGTTCTTTCATAATTAAAAATCAAATCTTTATAATCACTTCTTGCAAGAAAAGAATTTTTTTTAAGTAGAGCGTCAAATGTTTCAAGGAAATTAAGCACTTTCAAGTACTCGGGATGAGTTGTGCCGTCTGTTTTTTTAAAAATGCGTGAAAAAATACCCATTTAATTCTTCTCCATGAATTTGTGGATATATTATATCACAAAATTTAAGCTTTGACAATAGTATAGTAAAATATTACAAATTATTTTTTCAAAATAGCACTTAATCGCGCTATAGGGCGCTTTTTTGTATAAAATAGAAAAAATTTATTTAAAGTCGTCATTAATAAAGGTAATAGAGTAAATTACCTTTACATTTTATTAAAAGAAATAAAATGGTAAAAGTGCTAAGTGTAAAAGCCCTTTGTTAACCACTTGTTAAATTCTTTTCAAACGCTGGTGGCGCGCTTAGTACATGAAAGTGAAATTTTAAACGGCGCGCCTAGTACGTGAAAGTGATATTTCGGTGGGTAGCACGTTTTTTAGGGGGAAAAGTCGTACGGATAAACAAAAAAGAAGCATTTAAAACAGTTTGCATATAAAGCAAGCGAAAATACAAGATAAAACGGAAGATATTAAACTTATTGCTATAGCGGAGGGAATTTTTTTGTTTTTACATTTAGAAAAATATATCGCGCCAACGTAAAATACCGTTTCTGAAGAAGAAAATATGCAAGATGCGCATTTAGATATATAACTTTCCGTTCCGTAAGTTTGGTATATTTCGGTAAGCATGGCAAGCGCACCGCTACCCGAAAGCGGTTTAAACAGAATAAGTTTTGTTAGTTCGCTTGGTACGCCCAAGAAATCAAAAAGCGGTTTAAGTGTTTTAACAACCAAATCCGAAAGCCCGCTTTTTTCAAATAGTTCGCTTGCCACCATTACGGCTAAAATATATGGAAAAATAGATAAAAGTAACTCTATAGCGCTATTAACGCCAGTTATAAAAGAGTTGTATACGTCTACTTTTTTAAAAAAGGCGCATAAAAAGGCAAATAATATAAAAATGGGTAAAATATATACAGAAATACTCATTTTCTTTTATAAATTCTTTTTATTTTATTTGTTAAAAGGTGCAAAAAAACACCGCACGTAGTAGAAAAAATCGTGCAAATAAGGCAGGGTAGAATGATTTTTTCGGCGTTAAAACTACCGTAAGAAGAAAGCAAAGATATAACCGAAGTTGGCAAAAGTTGAATAGACGTCGAGCTTATTATAACCAAAAGACAAGCGCTATTTAAATTATTTTCTTTTTCTAAATTAGCACATGCGGCAATCCCAAGCGGGGTTGCAACCCCGCCAAGCCCCAAAAGATTAGCGCAAAGGTTAAGCGAAATTATTTTTGCCGTATTTTTATTTTTTGTTTTAAAAAACTTTTCTATGGGTTTTTGCATAAACCTTGCCAAAATATCGGTAACACCCGATTTATCCAACAAATTGTAAACGCCCATCCACACGGCGTAAACGCTTGCAAGAGTAAAAATAAGAGTTATGCTTTTATTTGCGCCGTTAAGCATGGCGGGCAGGGCGTTTTGTGGGCAAAAAATAATGCAGTAAATAAGAGAAAGGGCGATAATAGCAAAAAAAATGGCGTTCATAAAAAAATAATATGCTTATTTATCGCCGTTTATGTTTTACTTTTTTTTAATTTTATTATATACTTATACTGTATAAGTATGTAATAAAAGTAAAGGGCGCAAAATTTCGCGCTTTTACAGGAGAGATTATGAAGCAAAAATATTATATCACCACGGCAATCGCGTATACTTCTTCAAAGCCCCACGTAGGCAACACCTATGAAGCGGTTTTAGCAGACGCTATGGCGCGTTTTAAAAAGCAACAGGGTTACGACGTATTCTTTCAAACTGGTACGGACGAGCACGGGCAAAAAATAGAAGAAAAGGCAAAACTTGCAAATAAAACGCCCAAGCAGTACGTAGATGAAGTTTCTGCCATTATCGAAGGCGTGTGGAAAACCATGAACGTAGATTACGATAAATTCATTAGAACCACCGATAGCGATCACGAAAAGCAGGTGCAAAAAATATTTAAAAAATTCTACGAACAAGGGGATATTTATAAAGGCGCATACGAAGGTTGGTATTGCACGCCTTGCGAATCTTTCTGGACGGAAAGCCAGCTTGTAGACGGCAAGTGCCCAGACTGTGGCAGAGAAGTTAAAAAGGCTCACGAAGAAGCTTATTTTTTCAAGATGAGCAAGTACGCGCCTAAACTTATTGAACATATAAACAACAATCCTGATTTTATCGTTCCCGTTTCAAGAAAGAACGAGATGATGAACAACTTTTTACTGCCCGGTCTTCAAGACTTATGCGTATCAAGAACGTCTTTTAAATGGGGTATTCCCGTAGAGTTCGACAGTAAGCACGTAGTATACGTTTGGTTAGACGCATTAACCAACTATATCACGGGTATCGGTTACGACGCAGATGGAAATCACGGCGAAAACTACAAAAAACTTTGGCCTGCTGACGTTCACGTTATAGGTAAAGACATAATTCGTTTCCACACGATATACTGGCCCATCTTCCTTATGGCTATGGGTGAGCCCTTACCTAAGCAGGTATTCGGCCATCCCTGGCTACTTCAAGAAGGCGGAAAGATGTCTAAGTCTAAAGGCAACGTTTTATATGCAGACGACCTTGCTTCCGTTTACGGTGTAGACGCGGTAAGATATTACCTTCTTGCAAGCATGCCCTTTGATAACGACGGGCTTGTTTCATGGAATTTAATGACCGAAAAGATCAACGCGGAGCTCGCAAACGTTTACGGCAACTTGGTAAAAAGAACCATTTCTATGACCAACAAGTATTTTGCCGGTAAGGTAGAAAGAAGCGGTGTTATAGAAGAAGTAGATAACGAACTTAAAGAACTTGCCACTTCAACTTATGCAAAAGTAAGCGCGTTGATGGAGGAATGTAAAATAGCAGACGCCATCGGTGCGGTGTTCACCTTGCTTCGCAGGGCGAATAAGTATATAGACGAAACCGCGCCTTGGGTGCTTGCAAAAGAAGAAGCAACCTTGCCACGCCTTAAAGAAGTTATGTATAACCTAACTGAAACTATCGTAATGTGCGCAAGTATGCTTTATCCTTTTATGCCTTCAACCAGCGAAGAAGTTTTAAGCGAACTTTCTTCACCCATAAGGGAATACGACTGCTTAAACGAGTTCGGTCTTTATAAAGACGGAACTATCGTAACCGCCGATCCCAAAGTTATATTTGCAAGATTAGATGCTAACGAAGTTAACAAAAAGGCAGAAGAAATCGCAAGCAAATACGCAGTTAAAGAAGAGCCTAAAAAAGAAAAAGAAGTATTTACCGAAATCGGAATAGAAGATTTTGCTAAAATAGCCCTAAGGGTAGCGCGCGTTACAGCATGCGAAAAGGTCGAAAAAAGCGACAAACTTTTAAAACTCACCTTAAGTTTAGGGGCGGAAGAAAGAACGGTTGCAAGCGGTATAGCTAAATATTACAAGCCCGAAGATTTAGTTGGTAAAAAGGTAATTTTGGTTGCGAACTTAAAACCCGCTATGCTTCGCGGGGTAAAGAGCGAAGGAATGATTTTATGCGCTGAATCTAACGGAGTGGCAACTTTGGTAGAGCCAGATCCCAGTATGGAAGAAGGTAGCGTGGTAAGATAATGATAGATACTCACGCCCACCTATCAGATAAAGTTTACGATAACGTAGCAGGCGTTATAAAAAGGGCAAAGCAAGATGGCGTTAAAAAAATCATAACCGTTGGCTACGATAATTTCAGCAGCGAAAAAGGGCAAGCGATATCGGATGAATATAGCGGGATATTCTTTACGGCAGGCATTCATCCGTCCGAATGTCAAAGGTTAGATAACGGCGCTATAGACCGACTTTTACCGCTTTTTTCGCATAAAAAATGCCTGGCCGTTGGCGAAATCGGGTTAGATTATCATTACGGAAAAGATTGTAAGGACGAACAAAAAGAACTTTTTATTTCCCAGTTAAAATTGGCAAAAAGGGTAGATCTTCCCGTGGTTATACACTCTCGCGAAGCAACTCAAGATATGCTTGAAATTCTAACCGCTAATAAAGATTGTTTACCAAGCGGCTTTTTAATGCATTGTTATTCCGAAAGCGCAGAAAGCGCAAAAGAGTATTTAAAACTCGGTGCGTATTTTGCATTCGGCGGGGCAATTACCTTTAAAAACGCCAAAAAAGAAGATGTAATAAAAAATATTCCAAAAGATAGAATTCTTTGCGAAACGGATTGTCCGTATATGTCCCCCGTGCCATATCGCGGGCAGGTTAACGAGCCTGCAAGGGTGGCGCTCGTCTACCAAAAACTCGCTAAGGTTTACGAAGAAGAAATAGAAGAAGTGATTTTAAGGGTGCGCGCAAACGCCGTGCGGTTTTTTAATTGCGGGGCACTTGGAGAATAAAGATGAAACTTAGCGAACTATTAAAAAAGCACAATTTCAAATTTAGCAAAAAGTACGGCCAAAACTTTTTAAGCGATGGCAATTTGCTTATAAGTATTGCCGAAAAGGGCGGGGTAAACAAGAATACTCCCGTTTTAGAAATAGGTTGCGGTGCGGGTACTTTAACCAAGGTTTTATGCGAAAGGGCAAAATACGTTTACGGTTACGAAATAGATAAATCTCTTGCGCCCGTTTTAGGCGATAACCTTGCCGGTATAGAAAACTGCGATATCACCTTTAAAGATATAATGCGTGAAAAAACGCAAGAAACTGAAAATAGAATAGGGGAAGAATATCAACTTGTGGCAAACCTGCCTTATTATATAACTACTCCTATCATCATGAAGTTTATAGAAGAATCTAAAAACTGTACTTCAATAGTAATAATGGTGCAAGACGAAGTTGCAAGAAGATTATGCGCAAACGCTGGCACGGCAGATTACGGCGCTATTACCGCAAGTATAAACTTAGTTGCGTCTTCAGAAAGAATTTTAAGCGTTCCAAGAACGATGTTTATGCCCGTGCCAAACGTAGATAGCGCGGTTGTAAAAATTACTTTCAACCGTGATAAATACCCGGGCGTAGATAAAAAGATTTATCGCGACACGGTAAGAAACGCCTTTTTATCAAGAAGAAAAACTTTGGTAAATAATATTAGGGAATGGCTTAAAATTTCTAAAGAAGAAGCCGAAAGCCTTTTAACCGACTGCTTGATAGGCGTTATGGCAAGGGGCGAAACTTTATGCGAAGATGATTTCGTTAGACTTTCTACCGAAATTAAAAATCGTTACTTTAATAGCTGAAATAGCAAATAACCGTGCTATAGGTGCATATTTTTTTGCTGATAAAAGCGTAAAAACAACTTGCAACAAAATAAAAACTCCCCTTTTTAGGCAAAGTTTTTTATCTTAAAGTATACAAAAAAAGAAATTTCGTTTGGCGCTACAAAAAAGGCTACGTTAATATTTGCGGTAAAATTTGTGTTAAAAACAAAAAAATGCAAGTAATAACTGCAAAAATCGCAAAAAACTTGCTTAAAAATAATTGATTAAATCTAAATATTGTGTTACAATATATCATTAGATAGCCCTTTTAAAGTAATACTTTAAAAAAACTTTACGGGCAATTTTTTTCGAGGAGGACTGTAATGGGACTTTTTGATAATTTATTCAGACTTAATATCGAGTGGGCAGACGACACTCAATCAAGAATGGTTTATAAGTATCCCTTTAAAAACAGCGGTAAAGAAGTAAACAACAAAAGTTCTTTAACCGTAAGGGAATCTCAGGTTGCAATTTTCGTACATAAAGGTCAAATAGCGGACGTTTTTATGCCCGGTCTTTACCAAATGGAAACGGAAATTTTACCTATTTTAACAAAACTTGCTTCATGGAAGTATAAATTCGAAACCCCTATTACGTTAGACGTATATTTCGTAAACACTAAACAGTTTACAAATATCAAGTGGGGTACGCAAAATCCCTTTATGATGCGCGATCCAGAATTTGGCGTAATTCGCGTTCGCGGGTTTGGTTCGTTTGCTTTCAAGGTAGACGACGCTCCCACCTTTATGCGCGAACTCTTCGGCACGAATTCTTCATTCGAAACGGGCGATATTCAAGATTATTTAAAGGGTATGGTCGTTTCCGGTCTTACCGACGCCGTTGGCGAAAGCAAGATTTCCGCTTTAGATTTAGCGGGCAACACCCAAGAATTCCAAACGATAATCAAGGCTAAAGTTCAAAGTAACTTCAAAGATATCGGTTTACAGTTAACTAATTTGGTTATTGAAAACATGTCTGTTCCAAGCGAAGTTGAAAAGGCGTTAGACGAACGTTCAAGATACGGCATTTTAGCAGACAGTACTGATACCATGATGAAAGTTTCTGCAGCCGAAGCAATGCGCGAATCCGCAAAGAATCCCGGTGTTGGCGGTGCGTTTATGGGCGCTGGCGCAGGAATGGGCGCGGGCGCAATGATGGGCGCAATGATGGGCGAGGCTTTCCGCTCTACCACTCAACCTGCAAAAGAAGAAAAACCCCAACAACAAGCTGGTTCTGCAGTATGCGCAACTTGTGGAAAAACCGTTCAAGCGGGCGCAAAATTCTGCCCCGAATGCGGTGCTAAAATGGACGTTAAGAAGTTCTGCTCAAACTGTGGTAACCAACTTTCCTTAGGCGCTAAATTCTGTTCTAACTGCGGAACTAAAGTTGAATAAACCCATCTATAGTGCGGTTAATTAGTAAAAAATAGAAAATAATATAGAAGCAAACTCTTTACGTTTAAGATTTGCTAAGGAGAATAAAAATGGAAAACAAAATCACTAAAGACACTTTAATTTTAGACATCGTTAAAATCAATCCAGACGCTGTAAGAATTTTACAAAGCTACGGTATGCATTGTTTAGGTTGCGCTCTTGCTCATATGGAAACCATTGAACAAGCGGTTGGCGTTCACGGCGTAGATTTAGAAAAACTTTTAGAAGAACTTAACGCTTTAGCAGAATAATTTAAATCTATTTATCACGGGGGAAACCCAAATGCCTGAAGAAAAGGATGTTTTTATCCCTACCGAAGAAGAACAAAAAGATTCGGTTTTTATAAAGTGTGAAGGATGCGGATCGAATATGTTTTTCAATCCCGTTACCCAAACTTTAAAATGCGATTATTGCGGTAGAGAAGAGGATTTTGCCAAGGATAAGGACGTTAAAGAACGCGCCATAGAAAAGGGGTTTGAAGACGCCTCTACTTGGTCTGGCGAAACCTCCACTTATTCCTGTTCTAACTGTGGCGCAAAATTTGTGGTTCAAGCAGATGAATCGGCGGTAAAATGCCCCTACTGTTCTACCACGCACATAGTAAAAACCGAAGATTTGGCAGGTATAAAACCAAACGCCGTTTATCCTTTTTTGTTAGATGCAACCGCTGCGGTTCAAGCATCTAAAAAGTGGGCGAAAAAGCGTATTTTTGCACCTAGAAAGTTCAAAAAGAACTTAGAAGAACGCAATCTTAACGGAATTTATTTGCCCTGCTTTACCTTTGATAGTAAAACTCAATCGGTTTACAATGGCAGGCTTGGCGAAACAAGAACGCGCACGGTAAGAAAAAACGGCAAATCCTATACTCAAACGTACACCGTTTGGCATAACGTAAGCGGTAGGTTTAATCGCGATTTTGATGACGTTACTATTTCTTCTGGTAATACACCCCAAAGTGAAATATCTAAATTAGAGCCCTTTAACGCCCAGTCTTTATGCGTTTACGAAAAGAAATTTTTGTCGGGATTTTCCGCAGGGCATTATTCGCGTGATATAAAGGTTTGCTGGGGCGACGCAAAAGACGTTATGGACGCGCGAATTCGAAGAGAGATTATCGCATCTTACGGTTACGATAAAGTAGATTATCTAAACGTTTCCACCATTCATAACGACGTTACTTTTAAGTACGTTTTACTGCCTGTGTATAGGCTTAATTACAAGTATAAAAACAAAGAATATCCCATATCGGTTAACGGCAACACCGGTAAAGTTACTGGAAAATCACCCGTTTCTCCCCTACGCGTTGTAATAGCAGTTGCGCTTGGCATTGCGTTGTTTGTTGCTTTATATCTGTTAACCACGGCTTAATAAAAATAAAATCGCCCAAAAGCGCGCCATCGCTTGCAAGCGTTTATAAAGAAAGAAAAAAATAAACAGTTCCCCAAGGAGGAATATATGAAACTATTTGCCAAAATTCTTGCAGTTATGCTTGCTTTAACCGCATTATTCTCTTTCGCTTCTTGTAAAGAAATCGAAAACGGTAGCAAGATTGAACGCATTAAAATCACCATCGCTTTAGAAGATACCGAAGGCGAAACAACTAATTACGAAGTTGAAGCAAAATTATACGTTAACTTTGCTCCTGAAACTATCGCGCACGTAAAAGCGTTAATCGAAAGCGGTTACTATAACGGCTTAGATATCACTAACGTTGCATCAACCTATTTCCAATTCGGCGACTATAAGTTCGAAAACGGCGTTCTTAACGCAGTAGACGGCGAAGTTGCAACCGTAAAAGGGGAATTCGAAAAGAAGGGCTTTATCGGTAACAAATTAAAAGTTACTCAAGGCGCTATTATTTTAAAACGCGATACCGAAGGAACAGAAACCCTTTCTAAATACGATACGGGTAAGGCTACTTTAGCAGTTGCTCTTTCTTCAGGCGCTCCTTTCAACGTTAAAGAATATTGTATATTCGGTATGGTTGTTTCTGATGACGGCAACAAAGAAGCAGACAGCAGTTCTATGGAATACTTAAGCAGTTTAGATAAAATTCTTAAGGTTAAAGAAACTTTAGAAGATGCTAACGGCAGAAAACTTTACTACTGCGTAAGCGACGATACTAAGGTAGAAGAAGATGATGAAAATGCGTTTAACTGGGAAGGTCAATATTTTACCTACGCTGAATACGACGATGAATTCAACTACTTCAAAGGCGTTTTAACCGCTGAAGATTTATTAGATAGCGATAAAGTAGCACAAGCTACTTTAACAGACGAAGAAGTAGCAGATTTAAAATCAAAAATCGGTTCTTCTGCAAACTTTATGTCTATTCCCACTTTAACCGCTAAAATCGTATCTATTGAATTCGTTAAATAATTTATATACGAATTAAGTTAAATAAGTTATACCCTTGCCCATTTTTAAGGGCAAGGGTGTTTTTTAAGGAGATTTTCTAATGCAAAAACTCGTTTCGGTTATAGGTACAACCGCATCCGGCAAAAGCGATTTAGGTATAGTGCTTGCCCAAAAATTTAACGGCGAAATCGTTTCTTGCGATTCCCGCCAAGTGTTTATGGGGTTAGATTTAGGCACGGGTAAGGTTACCAAAGAAGAACAAGAAATGGCGGTGCATCACCTTTTAGATATAGTAGAGCCAAACGGCTATTTTTGTGTTTCAGAATATCAAAAACTTGCCTATAACGCGATAAACGATATATTAGCAAGGGGTAAACGCCCATTTTTAGTTGGTGGAACAGGGCTTTATTCGCGCGCCGTATGTGAAGGTTTTAATATGGGCGAAGAAGAAGTAGATGAAAATCTTCGCGCGCGTATTAGCCGTATGAGTAAAGAAGAAATAGAAGAGGAGATGAGATCTTTAGGCTTAGAAATTCCAACCGGTCTTTCCCCCCGTCATCTTTCAAGAAGGTTAGAACGCGCTATAAAAGGTTCTACTCCAAGCGAAAGTAAGCCTTTGTATGAAGTTATGCAACTCGTGCTCGTTCCAGAGCGCGAAGAACTTTACAAAAGAATAGAAATTCGTTTAGATAAACGCCTTCAAATGGGTATGGTAGAAGAAATTAAAGGCTTAAAAGAGCAGGGCGCAACAGACGAATTTTTAGAAGGGCTTGGGCTTGAATACCGATATACTAATCGCTATTTAAACGGCGTTTACAGTTACGAAGATTACCGCGCCGAACTTTTAAAAGAAATTCGCCATTTTGCAAAAAGGCAAATTACTTGGTTTAAAAAAGAGAAAAACGCCGTGTGGTTAAATTTTGAACAAGACTACACTAAACAGGCGATACAACT
The DNA here is from genome assembly GCA_045596285.1 of Christensenellaceae bacterium. Lineage (GTDB taxonomy): Bacteria > Bacillota > Clostridia > Christensenellales > Borkfalkiaceae > HGM11416. Next base: position 37,448 of record JAZOCA010000126.1, read on the forward strand.
ATGTGAACAATTTTATAACAAATAACAAAAAAACCTTGCTAATCGATTTATAGCAAGGTTTTTTGATATAAAGAAAAACCACGCGATAGTCGCGTGGTTCAGTAGAGGTTTACCGGTGAGTGGAAAAAAGCCTTCCCCAGTGGGGGAAGGGGGACCACGTTAGTGGTGGATGAGGTGGTTGGGTAAAAAATATAAATAAAAATTAAAGCACTAAATTATACAACTCCTCATCCGTCACTCGAAAACTCGTGACACCTTCTCCCGCAGGAGAAGGCAAAAGTGAAACCCGTTGACGGGTAGCAGGTAATAAGTGCATGACTGGCAGGTCAAATA
>JAZOCA010000127.1:0-3927 GCA_045596285.1 Christensenellaceae bacterium
CGGTACAAGATTTTATTTCCATAGACCTTGAGACGAATATATAATCGATCTGCTTTTCAGGTTTATACGAAGAAAAAGTAAGCACAGTTTGTTTAGTTTCTTTGGTTACACTTAAAAGCCTAGAATATATATCGCTTAAAACTTCATTATCGGGCAAAACGTTAAAATCGCCCATCAACACTACTGGATATTCGCTCTCATCAATAACTTCGCAAACTTTTCTAACGATATTTTTCTGCTCTATTAGGTTTAATCCAAAATGGCTTTGTATCACCTTTATAACGCAGCCGTTTACGTTAACGTCAGCAACTAGAATTACTCTATCTTCCCAATAAGACGCGTTCTCTATCGCTCTCTCTTCTTCGCTGGGTTTTTCCACAACGATACTATCAAGTTTAATTATTGGATAACGCGATAAAACGGAGTTACCAATGGTAGTCCAACTAAATTTTTCGCCCACTGCAAACGCGCAATAATCATATCCCGCAAGCGAGGCTAGTCGTTCAGTCTGTTTAATATATTCTTCTTTTTCTCCTTCTGAATAAACTTCGTTTAGTCCTATAACGTCAAGCTGCAAATTCTTTATAGTGCGGGCGGTTTTTTCTACGTCCACTTTTAACGCTTCACCAGTTTCCCAACCCTCAAAATCTGCACAGTGACAAATATTATAAGTTCCGATTTTTAATAGCATTTTCGCGCCCTCTTCTAAGCACAGCAAGTTTATAAAATATTTACGGTTACGTTAGTTCTCCAATCGTTAAGCACAACGGTTTTTTGGGAAAACTCATAAGTTTTGTTATTAAAATCCAAAAGTTGCGTTTCAAGTTCTGGAATTTCTGATATTTTTCCGTCAACGTAACAAGCTAATCTTTCTCTTAAACTTTTTGTTCTTTGAATTAGTCCGCCAATCCTAATATCTTGCACGTCAAAACCTTGCGGTTTATTATCGGTAAACCACTGGTTTTTAAATACTGAATAAAACTTTTCTATGAGTTTTTCTACTTTTTCGTACCTTTTAATTAGTTTGCCAATTCCCTCGTTGTTCTTTTCCGCGTAAGCCTTTCGAGTGTCAAGTCCTAGCGTGTATTTTTCAGACAAAACTTCACAAAGAGCGGACAAACAGTCGAATAGATATTGATATTTACTGCTTTTTTCAAGTGTTTTTAACTTTTCAGCATATTCAAAATATAACGCAGCGTCATTAGGGTTTATCGTACAATCGTATATACCAGAGAATAGGTCGTTATATAACATATATTTTGACGGGCCGTAATTCAAGTCTTTTCCGCCCACGTTATTAGGCAAATCTAGTGCCATCATACTTTCAAAATCTTCGCCAGTTAACTTACTAAATTTCTTTGCAATATCAATTATATCGCCGTTCCCGCGCAAAGTTTCAGCCGCAAAAAATAGCGACGGTAGCAAAGAAAAGAAAGAACACTCTGCTCCGTTTCCACCCCACATAGTTACTATAACGTTTTTAACGCCGTTATCCCTGCAACTTTCTAGCGCTGATTTAATCGCCTTTATCGAATAGCCGTTACAAGGTGCAAACCCCCTTGACGAATACGCAGAGCAAGCATACCACAACTGATTATTAAAAACTTTGTGCGCACTTAAAACCTTGTCGTAATACTCCTTTTCCGTGTGATAATAATCCCAACAAATAAGGCCTACGTTTTCTGGTAAGTTATCTTTTGCCACTTGAGGCACGTTTAAATTCTTATAAGGCACTCCGTCAGCATCTTTTTCGAAAAAGGTATCAGACCAAAGCAACGGGGTTAGACCGTGTTTCTTTGCAAGTTCGTTCACCGTGTTTAAATGCTTTATAAATAAATCAAACCTATCGCTAAACCCAAACTTATCGAGATACTTTCCTCTACCGAGCATATGCGCCTCGTCCAAGCCGATATTGACGGTTTTGCAAGTAAAGCACTCGCTTACGGTAGCGAATATTCTATCAATAAGCGTATTAGTTCTCTCACTACCGACCAAAAGCACGTCGTTAATGTCATTAATTTCCGTATATTCTTGCCAACGGAAAATAGCATTGAGGTGCGCTAAAGTTTGCACGCACGGTATCAATTCCATTCCCCTAGACTTAGCGTAAGCGTCGATGTCTTTAAGTTCATTTTTAGAATACCCGCCGCGTAAATAGCCAAAAAGCGGCTCTCCATCCACCTCAAAAGTGTCCTCTAAATAAAGCATTATTGAATCGTATCCGAAAGATTTAACAACGTCAATAAACTCTTTAATTTTATTAGGTTTCATAACGGCGTTTCTAGAGCAATCAAGCATAACGCAAAGTTTATTAATCTCGTACATAACACACCTATTTAACTAACTTATTCAACCAATAAATCGGCAAAGCACTCCAACCGTGGCACAAACTTCCCGCACCTAAAAAGTCTTTTGCCCCACCTATCGTTTCCCAGAAAGTAGTCGCTCCGTTATCGAGCATATAACCGTACTTTTGTTCAATATCCGATACGATATAGTCCTTAAACTTTTCATCAGCAGAGAGTAACGCCTCGTATAAAAATCCGTTCATAGAAAGAGAAATATCTACTAGGTTCTCTCTTTCTTTAATAACTTTCTCAATAATCGACTTATCCCCCGCGCCGCAGAGCACCGCCATAACGTTAGCCAAAACCGAATAATTTCCGTTTTTATCGCTATTTATAAAAAGTCCTCTGTCTTCACGATAAAACTTATCAAAAATATTCTTTTTCATTTTTGATAGGTCAGTCTTTTTACCAGTCAAATAATCGTAATAAGAATAAACGTACACGTACATCGCGTTAAGAACAAGGTTGTACTTTAAGATATATTCGTCGTTCTCTTTTCTGCAAATTTCAATCTCGTTATCATTCCCTTCAGTCCATTCGTAAAAATTCCAGAAAGGATAAGGTAAGTTTGCAATCAATCCGCTGTCATCAACTCTATCCGTAAATCCCTGCATAATACCGTCCACAACGGGGTTTATCTGCTCGTATAGCGAAAAATCACCGCTAGCTTTAACGTACTCTGCAACTTGCATAACGTACACTAAACTAAAAAACGGTATGGGAAGATGAGCATCTCTAGGATAGGTCAAATTTAGCGCGTTAAGTTCTTTTATATAGCCTCTTGAAAGCAACACTAAATTATATCTAGCGTAGCGGAATTCCTTAAACGCATCGTAACCACATAACATTTGGTTGCGGCTATCGAGCGCGTATAACGCCTGCTCTCTCCAAGGGCAATCTTCATAATGCGCGTGCATACAGCAAACTAGTGTGTGCACCGCCGTTTCATATATTTTATTATGTAAAGGTTTTTCGAACTTGCGCTCTATTATATTTACAGGATAAACCACTGGTCTTAACGCAGCGTAAGTAATTTTAACGGGCGTACTAACTTCAAACTGAACGTAACGTCCAGCAAGTCGCCTTAAAGGATTTAAGAATTTATTCTCACCTTTTTTGGCTTTGTATTCCACGCTAAAATCTCTCGGCCCCATAATTCTGGTGACCATATCATTTTCATCAAGATGTTCACCGTAGGTAATAACTAGTTCTTGCTCGTCTTGACTTTCGAAATCAAGTTCCAAAAAACCGACTGTTTCTTCATTCATGTCTACGGTAATCAACTTACCGTTATAAGATACCCGTGCATTTACACGGTCTAAAAGTTCTAAATTTTTAATTTGGCGTTTTTCTATATTTTTTGATTTAGAAATTAACGCGCTTTTAGTAAACGGCGTATCGTTAATAACGGTATTATCATAGTAATAACTTAGTCCCAATTGACCGGTTATATACTTATTATAACCGTTTTTAAAATTAACGTTTATGCGTGATAAAACGTTTTCATCACTGCACAAAATCTCCTTCCCCGCCTCTTTTACAGAAAAAATACAGCCCGCCTTTGCCACAGTATAAGTTG
>JAZOCA010000128.1:0-6653 GCA_045596285.1 Christensenellaceae bacterium
CAGTGGGAGAAGGGGGACCGCTTTAGCGGTGGATGAGGTGTCATTCTATAACAATAAAAGGCGAACTATGTTCGCAACGCCTCATCAGTCAACTTTCGTTGACAGCTTCTCCCACCGGAGAAGCCATACCGTCATTCTAAAGCGCAGGCGATAGAATCTTTTATAAGACTCTATCATTTCGCCTAACGGCTCATTCCAGAGTGACACACAACCTAATACGTCATTCTGAAGCGCAAGCGATAGAATCTTTTAGCAATAAAAAAAGTAAAAGGAGGTAAATAAATATGAAAAATATAAAAAATAGCAAAGTAATAAAAATGCTTGTGCTAGTTTTGTCGTTGGTATTTTTTACTTCCACAATAGTTGCAACTTCACTTTCTAAATACGTAACCGAAGAAAACGCGCAGTATAAAGATGATGAAGAGAATATTTTTGAACATTTAGATTACACGGTAAACTCTGTTTTCGTTGTTAAAAACCAAGAAGAATTATTTGCTGCAATCAACCAAGGTTATACTTACGTTCAACTCGACCAAGACATACAAAATCCGCTAATCGTAACCCAAAAAGCAGAAACGCTTAACGCAGACCTTATTTTGGACCTTAACGGCATAGAAATTCAGCGTAACGGTTACGAGCCTATTCTTAACATTAAACCGGGCGTTCGTTTAACCGTTGTTGATACTTCCGCAGAACAAACAGGCGGGCTTTATAACCCCGTTGGTTCGGTTTTCAATATTACAGGTGGAACGTTAACCGTTATTACAGGTACTTTTGAAAGTGGCCCAAGATATTCCGAATATTATTCTTATAACTCGCAAATTTTAGATAACTCTAACGGTAGCGATACCGAAAGAACGCTTGTTGAAGACCAAGCTCAACCAGTAAAATTTTATAAAAAAGTAAATCAAAGCGCTAATACGTGGGGCTTTGTAGAGTCGTCAACAGAAGTAACAGCCCCCATAATTAGGTCTTACCCAGAATACGTTGGCAACGTAGAATATAACCACGGTAATTTGTATTTTGATACGGAAGTAACAAGGGGCGATATTACCATTCCTGCCGATACTTACTGTTATTACCGCACAAGTGAAGATAAGGCGGCAGAAGTTAACAACGAAGCGGCGGCGGACTGGTATTATACCTATTACGTAGATAGTCAGTTTAAATATATAGGCAAAACTGGTGATGACTCGAAAGATATAAAAATAACTATTTACGGTTATGAAAAAACTATAAGACAAGCATCTCAAATAGTAAGCCCGATTGATTATTACGCAGCAATTCAAATGCAAAGCGGTGAATTAGACGTGCAAAACGGTGGTTTCTATTCATACTTTGGCGTAGATAAAACTGCTTGCGTTAACTCTCAAGGCGGAAAAATTAGTATTAAAAAAGGTAAGTTCTCTTCACGTATTCCAAATGCACAAAATGAAACTACAAACAGCGTATCCGTAAAAGAATCAGATGAACTTGCCTTTGACGATGCATATTTTAACAATTTCAAATGGTCAAATGATGATCTTAGTGCCGAAATATGCGGAAACCTTGCAGAACAAGGGGAAAGTTACTGTATATTAAACGGCGGTAACGCAACCGTTAGTATAGGTGCAGGCGAACTGTATTCTTCTAACAACGGTATAATCAACATGGGCGGTGGCGAACTTTCAATATTAAGCGGTAACTTCACAAAACGCGTAACAAAAACTTGCGTTACTACTGTTGATGAAGAAATGTCTGCAATATATATGAAAGACGGTATTCTTAACGTACAAGACGCGCATTGTAACGTTTTGCGTGATGAAGAGTTTGGCGTTGGCGAAACACCTTGTGAATTACACGGTATTTATATGCAAAACGGAACTTTTGATTCCACTAACACAACTTACAGTATGACCGGTGTGCATAGCATGGGTATTAAAATGCTTAACGGAAAACTTAACGTTATAAACGGCGACTGTGTAATAAATGGCAATTCTTCTTACGGTATTTATTCGGAAATTTCAAACGATACCGATTTTGTTGTAACAAATAGCGCGTTTGATATAACTGGGAATGATTCAACCGGTATTTATTCTAAAAACGGTAGAGTTAACATCTCTGCCGACCTTTCAAAAACAATTTCAATTAATGGTGAAAACGGTGTTGGTATTCACGTTGCCACTGGCGGTTCTGTTCTTTCTACCAACTATTCTTATACCTTAAACGGTAATAATTCAATCGGTATTTTAGCAGATAACGGCGCAACCGGTATTGACGTTTCAACTGGCGCGATGTCTATTGCCGGAACTGGAACTTACGGTATTAAATCTTCAATTTCCGGTGACGATAAGTTTACGGTAACAGATCTTCCCATTACCATGACTGGTGGAACAAATCAAACGGGTATTTATTCCGAAAATGGTCGCGTTACCGTGTATGCAGATGCTTTCGCTACTATTTCAACAAGTGGAGCAGGTGGTAAAGGTATTCACGTTGCCACTGGCGGTTCTGTTGATTCAACTAACTATTCTTATACCTTAAACGGTAATAATTCAATCGGTATTTTAGCAGATAACGGCGCAACCGGTATTAACGTAACAAACGGCTCAATGTCTATTACGGGTACTGAAACTTACGGTATTAAATCTTCAATTTCCGGTATAAATACATTTAACGTAAAAGAACTTCCCATTGCCATGACTGGTGGAACAGAGCAAACCGGTATTTATTCAGAAAATGGTAAAGTCACCGTGTATGCAAATCCGTCACTTCCTTCAAGTATTGCAACTTCTGGTGCAGATAGTAAAGGTATTCACGTATTAAACGGCGGTTCTGTTGATTCAACTAACTATTCTTATATATTAGAAGGAGATAATTCAATCGGTATTTTAGCAGAAGATGATGCAACCGGTATTAACGTAACAAACGGCTCAATGCAAATTGAAGGGACTGGATCTTTTGGTATTAATTCTTCCATTACCGGTATAAATACATTTAACGTAAAAGATCTTCCCATTACTATGACTGACGGAACTCAGCAAACTGGTATTTTTGCTCAAAACGGAAGAGTTAACGTTGATGCAACTTCTTCTAAACTTATTTCAATTGATGATGCGCAAGGTAAGGGTATTCACGTAGGTTCGGGTGGTTCAGTTGTTTCTAAAAACTATTCTTATAAACTTTCTGGCGATTCTTCTTACGGTATTTACTCTATTGCAGGTCTTGTTGATATTTCTGGTGGAGATATTACTTTAACAAGTAATAATCAATGCTATGGCGTTTACGCATTCTCTGCAACAGAACAAATACAAATTGATATCAAAGGTGCGCAAATCGACGTTGGTTATAACGGCGATAACAAAACAACAGATACTGTTGCTAGTGTTGGCGTATTCCTTGCAACAACAGATAACAATAACAAAATTACTTTAACAGATACAAATATCAGATGCTACGAAGTTGGCGTTTTAATTGACGGTGGCTCGTTAGACATTAAAAGTACCAACGCAACCCCCAACGAAATTTCAACAAAAAAAGCATCTTCAATTATAGTAAAAGGTGGTAACGTTCTTTTCGATAGCACTTGTAACTATAATATAACTTCTTCAACTACAATAAATAATGCCACAACAAATTCATATAATATTACTTTACCTACAATAAATTTAAATGTAAAAGAAGCATATGATAACTTTGATGGTGTTTACGTAGAAGGTGGGGACTTTACTTCAAACGGTAACGTTAATATTACACATACAGGATTACTTAATACAACGGCTGGATATGGTGTAACTTTAAGTATGAATACAGATGAAAGTTTGATTACAGCTCAAAGTTATGCAATTCGTGTTCTAGGTGGTAAAGCAACCGTTAATAAAGCAAAAATCGTTGCTGTTCAAGGTGGTGGATTAAGGGTATCAGGTGGTTCAGCAATATTTGGATATGATGGAATGAACTCTAGTGATATTACGATTACAACAGAAGGTATCTTACAGAATACTTACTTAAATGGTTTTACTGCGGGTTGGAATTATTGTTTATCAACTAATGGAGGGGATGCTGTTTATGTTACAGATACGGCATCAGAAGGTGTTGTCATTTATGGTGGAACATTTACTGCCATGAACGGTAATGGTATTTGGATTCGTGGTAATAGCGATACTCTTGTGAAAGTATATGATGGTTATTTTTATGGTTATTACGTTGACCATAGTACTGCTAATAACTCGGATGGTGGCGAATGGCATTATGGTGTTTATTCACATAGTGGCTTAAAAGTTACTCACGGGGGTAATGCCATTGTAACAGGCGGTTATTTTGAAGGTGCAAACGGTGGTTTGATTTTGCGTGGAACAAGCACATCTTCAATGGTAACGGCATATGTAACTGGAACGCTTAATAATACTAATTATTCTACAATTTTTGCTATTCAAAGCGGTATTGATACTAACAATGACGGTATTACTGTATTCGATTATAGTGTGCTGTATTTAGGAAAAACTGCTACTGTTAATAATAATAACTATACATTATCATCCACAGTTCAAGGCGATGGAATTCAAGTTATAGGCGAAGGTTGTGCAGTAGGTGTAAATAGTACAGGTACTGGTTATAATACAAGTACTTATGGTAGACGAGAACTGTATATTTATGATGGTTCATATAGATGGAATGGTGGAACAAGTACTGGCACAAACTGGACTGGAACTGGCGCTGTTTGGAGTTCAAGTGACATAAATTGTACAATAATGTATCCTAGAACTGCGGGCAAACCATAAAAAATTTAAATAAAATCTAAAAAGCAAAGGTTTTTAAGTAAATCTTTGCTTTTTTTATGTGTTTTGCAATAAAATTACTTAAATAATTATTATTAATATAGTGTAATGCGGTTGTATCGCTAAAGATTGTAATAAAATATAGTTATTATTGCAAAAAGTATGGTTTTATGGTATAATTGCCTTACAAAACACTAAGGAAGCGCTTAATATGATTTTTTATGCATTAACAACGGAAGAAGAGTTTGAACGTTCTTCCCAAATAGAAAGCCTAATTAAGCGCATTGCTTGCGGTGAAGTAGATGCAGTTGGCGCTCTTTACGAACTAGTTAAAACGGACGTTTTTGCATACGCTCTTTCAAAAACGGGCAATAAAACGGATGCCGAAGACGTTATGCAAGAAACCTTTGTGAATATCTATAAGCACGCAAAACAGTATCAACCCAAGGGCAAGCCTATGGCGTGGATAATAACCATAGAACTTAATTTAATTCGCCGTCATTTTCAATTAGCAAAACGAACTATCGGCATAGAAGAGCAACCCTTTTCGCCATTTTTAGAAGAAAGTTTTGAACAAAAGGTAATCAACAACGCGTTTATTTCTAATATGCTTAAAATTTTATCTGATGAAGAGCGCGAAATTATATCCTTGCACTTGGTTTCGGGCTTTAAACATCGCGAAATTGCAGATATTATAGATAAACCGCTTGCCACGGTGCTTTCAAAATACAATAGGGCAATAAAAAAACTTCAAGGAAGTTTAAAGGAGGTAAAGAAGTGAAAAACTCGTTAAAAAATCTTTTAATTGAATCATTCAAAGAAGAAACACCCGATTTAAAAGAAAACGTAATTAAAAAATGTAAAAACGTCGTTCAAGAAGAGCCTTTACAAAATGTTTCTAAGCGTGCAATTTTTCGCGTTAAACTATATAAAACCATTATTGCTTTTTCGCTTGCTTTGCTTTTCTGCGGTGGGCTTCTTACCGGGTATTTTGCATTTAAACCTGCTCCATCGCAAAATCCCACCGTTCAAACTTACCTTTATTTAGATGCAGATCCCAGTATAGAAATCGCGCTGGATGAAAATAACGTTGTGCTCGAGTGTAATCCCTTAAATGAAAATGCGCAAGAAATTGTGCAGGGTATGAATTTTAAGGGTATGGATATTCAAACTACCGTAAACAGTATAGTTGGTTCTATGCACTTAAACGGCTTTATTAGTTCAAACGGCAATTCCGTGCTAGTAAGTATAAGTAGTTCAAGCCCAAAAGCTAGCGATTTGCTTTCTAACGTAACTAAGCAAATCAATAGCGCCGTTCAAAAAACTAACGCAAGTTGTTCGGTTATCGGTCAAGCCGTTCCTATCAGCAAAGATTTAGTAGCTCGCGCTAACGAAAACGGAATTTCTGTTGGTAAAATGTTTTTAATCGATAAAATGGCAGAAGACCTTGGCGGAGCGGAAGAAACAACCGTTGATATTTTATCGGATATGAGCATTAAAGACCTTAACTTTATTTACCTTAACCGTCCCGGTAGTATTCCCCCTAACGGCGAAGTGGTTCAGGGCTCTTTAGAAGGTTATTTATCACAAGAAGAAGCAATTCAAAAACTATTAGATTATCTTTCCATTACTTTGCAAGATATCCGCATTAGATTTGTTAAAGTTGTTCCCTATGCAAGAAACGATAAAAAATTAGTTTACTTAATCGAATTTGAATATGCTAGCGAAGTAGGCGTATACGATTATGAAGTGGATTGCTTAACGGGCGAAGTAACCGTTGGTATGAGTGCTTCTAATGGAAGAATGATAGTGCAGTAATTATATTTAATGGGGTAATTTCCTTTAATATACGGTTTAACAATGATATTTTTTAATCAATATATCTATAGTTAAACT
>JAZOCA010000129.1:0-4230 GCA_045596285.1 Christensenellaceae bacterium
AGAAACCTTTTTATCTCTTTCCGTTTTTGCTTCTATAATTTTATCGTAAATTACTTCTTTTACCTTTTCTTCTGCCGGACGAAGTTCCATATATAATTTGTTGAGTTTTGTTTTACACTCATCACAAATTGCAATAATCTTATCCCTATGTCGATAATCCGTTGCGTTATCCGAAGTCGTTTTATCCCCTAATGCCCAAGAAATAGGAAAATAATCCATCCTTTTCTTTTTACCTTTTTGAAAACCAAACTTTTTCACTAATTGATACACATAGTCCATCGTTGTATCGTAAAACTCATAGTTGTTTTCCCTTTGATTTTCATCTATTTCCTTAAAGAATACAGGTGCAGGTCTATTATATTTTTTACGTAAATCGGAAAGTTCTTTTCCAACGTTTACGTTATCATAAGAACGCTTTGCTTTATCTATTTCTATACCCGACAATACGGCAAGTTTGCACACGTCTTCATAAAGTTCTTGCACTTCACTTATTCTTGAACCTTTTGCAAGTTTATCCCATATAAGGCTGTTTAATTTTTGAGAAAGGTTAACGATTTCACCTATCTTATTTTCGCTCGTATTATAGTCAAGCATTGCAAGTGTTTGACTACTCTTACCCTCTGATGTGATGCCGCAAACAGGCACTTTGAAATGATTTTTATACTTTTCAGCCACATTAACCAATAACTCATCATCCGTCACGAGCATACTATCCGAATCATAATCACAACCATTTAATCGTTGTTGAATATTTTCGCCTATGGCATTTACGCAAACAATATTTTTGCCTAAATTAAAATATTGCCATATCTCACCGTCAATGTTATTCTCTACGCTATAAAGATTGCCCATTGTAATATGTGGCGAACGGGCGCAAAGCAGCTTTGCTTTATTTTCAAACCGCTCACAACGGATTTGTCCTTGTTTAAGTTCGCTTGTCACCTCTTCCCCTGCTATATATTTCAACAGCTCAGGTCCATTGCCGAAGAGCGTTGCATTCGTGCCGTTTAGAAGAATATGTCCACGCCGCAAATTAGCTTTTAATCCACTTACTACGTCATTTCTAAAATTTGCATATAATGCCGTTTGGTCAAACAACGTAAAACTAAACAGCAAACGAAATATCACGTCAGCACGCTCGGCAAGTCCTTCTACCACTTTCTTTACTTCTCCATCCTTTTCCCCTGCGTAAGCATCGGAAAAATGATACTTCATAAATTCAACGTCGTTACGGATAAGCGAAATATAATCAAAACTTGGTTTTAATAATTCTTCCGCTTGTTCTTTGCTTAATCCTATGGTATTAAGTAGTTGATAACTACTTTGCACCATATCCCCGTGAAAAAATCTCGTGACTTTATCCCATTTTACCACGCCAAACGTTGAGTTTACGTTTTGAACCCAATTAAGTATGTTCTTTTCGGAAAATCCACTTGTAAATTTTAGATATTTTAAGCTGTTCGGCGTTGTTACCATTACAATTTGATTAACGTCGTTGGCAACCGTTATAAAGCCTCTTGCTTTCAAATCTTCTAAAGTAATGTGTTTATCTTTTATCCATTTTTGCAACTTGGTACGGAAGGCGCACGACTTGAAAAATTTATTACGAAGCAATAACATATGCTTGTCCGCATAGCCGTTTAGAAAAACGCTTTCGTCTAAAAGGCTTTCGCCATCCCAAATATCATTGACAATTTCCGTCTTCTTTTGTTTTGAAACAAGTTGCCCGTCACTTAATTCTACAGAAACAACTTCTTCTACAAACGTACTTTTATAATCTGGCACAAATAAAATCCCTTCAAGCGGAATTTCTACCGTTCTTTTAATGCTACTTAATGACAATGCTTTATACGATTCCCACGAAGCAAGGTCAGTTTGCGGTTTTAGTCCACAATTACTCCATTTTTCCATTGCCTTGTATAACCTTTCATCTATAAAAAGGCAATTCCCTTCTCGTGAACTTCCTGCGCTTCTTTTATATCTTATGTAATGCACTCCACTTGAACTAAAGCCGTTTTGATAGAAATGTTCTCTTAATTCTTTAGTCTTTATCGGCTGACCTTGTTCGAGTTTATATGTATAGTTGAACTTCAAATTGATTACAGCAAGAGTATAATCATTTCCATTTTTATCTTGAAAAGAAAATCTTTTACGACAAATACGCTTATACGTCTTTTCAAGTTCAATAGAATCCAGCGAGTTATCCAAATACACTTTGAACAAACGAAAATAAGCGTCGCTTTTATCTTCGGGCATTTTATACCCAACAGCCACGCCGTTTTCTTGCTCGCACTTATAAATATCTGCCGCTTCTATTGAAATTATACGATAGCCTTTGTCCATAATAAAGTCCTTTTTCTTTTATTATAGCATATTAAATATGACACACGTATGTCTTCTTTATAATATTTTTTCAAGAGTGCCAAGAATGCCAAGTTTTTCGTGAATCTAAGAAAAGACTATATTTGGCACACTTGAAAGGTTAGAATATCCGCTGTGGACACAATCGCAACTTTTTACAAAACTCTAAAATCTCATTCTTCAAATTTTCAAGTGAATTCGGCATTCTTGAAGTTTCAAAATAGCGACCAACCAACCTATATGCCTTTATTTGGTCTATTGTTTTCGTATTCTTAAATCTAAGACTACTTCTACTATAAAACGTCTTATACAACTTAAAAAATTGGGATTTACCGTAAGGTTTTCCGCCTGCAGCGATAGTTCTTTTATAATATCTACGCCAAGCGACGTATTTCGTTAATTTTCTCTTCTTTTTATCTTTGATAATAGCCTCAAAATCAGGGTAAGCATATTCCGCCCTTTGAACTCTATTAGGATAAAGTTTACAAAGAAGCTTAAAATCGTTCATACCGGCAACAGAAGACTGAGTAAGACCGCATTCCTTCGCTCTTTTTATCGTTTTCAACACCGTTGTACGAGAACATTCGCAAATCCTTGCGACTTGCGACGTGGTGTTTCCTTTATAATGATACTCTAAAATAGCTCTGTAATTGGTCATTTTGCCTCTTTTTACCCTTTTGTGGCGATTTTTCTTATATATCTATTGTATCACAAATTTTTACCCTTGTAAAGTGTTCAACTTTAGTGGAATTAAACTTTTTTTAAGTATTTTTTACCCTAAAAAATCGCAAAAATAGAGCCTGCACGATAATCGTACAGGCTCGAAACCACAATATGTGGTACATTTATTGAGTTTTAACCCAAGATTTAGGACCTAGGATTGCGGATGTTTGCTTGTGCAGCAGCAAGTCTTGCAATGGGAACTCTGAAAGGTGAGCAAGAAACGTAGGTTAAACCAACGTTGTGGCAGAATTCAACAGAAGAAGGATCGCCACCGTGTTCACCACAAATACCAAGGTGCATTTCGGGGCGAACTTTCTTACCTAAAACAACAGACATTTCGATTAATTTACCAACGCCGTCACGGTCTAATTTAGCAAATGGATCGAATTCGTAAATCTTTTCATCATAGTAAGAAGATAAGAATTTACCTGCGTCGTCACGAGAGAAACCAAAGGTCATTTGAGTTAAGTCGTTAGTACCGAAGCAGAAGAATTCTGCTTGTTCTGCAATCTTATCAGCCATAAGCGCTGCTCTGGGGATTTCGATCATAGTACCAACTTCGTAAGTGATATCTGATTTAGCGTTAGCGATTTCTTCATTAGCAACAGCAACCACGATATCTTTAACAAATTTAAGTTCTTTTACTTCACCAACTAAAGGAATCATGATTTCGGGAACGATATTCCAGTCGGGATGAGCCTTTTTAACGTTGATAGCAGCACGGATAACCGCTCTTGTTTGCATCTTTGCAATTTCAGGATAAGTAACGGTTAAACGGCAACCACGGTGCCCCATCATAGGGTTGAATTCGTGAAGTGAAGAGATAATTTCTTTAATTCTTGCAACTGACTTACCTTGAGTTTTAGCAAGCGCTTCGATATCTGCTTCTTCGGTGGGAACGAATTCGTGTAGTGGGGGATCAAGGAAACGGATAGTAACGGGGTTACCTTCAAGTGCTTCGTATAATTTTTCGAAGTCGCCTTGTTGCATGGGAAGAATCTTAGCAAGAGCCGCTTCTCTTTCTTCAACGGTATCAGAACAAATCATTTCGCGAATAGCCGCAATTCTATCCCCTTCAAAGAACATGTGTTCCGTTCTGCAAAGACCGATACCTTCTGCGCCGAGTTCACGTGCGCGGATAGCATC
>JAZOCA010000130.1:0-69760 GCA_045596285.1 Christensenellaceae bacterium
CTAAATTATACAACTCCTCATCCGTCACTCGAAAACTCGTGACACCTTCTCCCGCAGGAGAAGGCAAAAGTGAAACCCGTTGACGGGTAGCAGGTAATAAGTGCATGACTGGCAGGTCAAATAAAAAGCATATTTGTGCTAGCCAGTGAACAAGAGCTATGCCCGAAAAATAAAAACCACCCGATATTCGGGTGGATGTTTATTAGTGAATAAATATCGTGTTGTTTTTTATGGTATAAGAACTTAAAAGTGGTGTTAATCGCGCTATAGATAGGTTTTTACAAGCTTATTAACAAAATATAAAAAGGTTTTATTTAAGATTTAGTCCTTTAAAAAGTAAAATATATAACAAAGATATAATGAAAAAAAGAAAAAATAGCCAAACTAACTGAAGTGAACTCAAGAGGGTGGATAAACTTTTGGTGAATACATCATAACAATTGGCTATTTTTAATAATCTTAATTTTTTTGTTTGCTTTTTAACGCATTAGTTGTATTGCGTTTTATAAAATAGGAACTTAAATAAATAAGTTTACACGTTTTTTTTGTCGTTAGCATTCTGTCAATAAGAACGTGAACAGCATTAATACCAAGCGCCGATTTATTAACGTTGATTGTTGAAAGTTGGGGATCACTTGATTTGCTTTCAGGCCCGTTATCAAATCCCACAACGTTTATTTTATCAAAGTCTGCTAAATTAATTGATTTTAAGGCTGAAATAGTTTTTAACGCGAGGTAATCGTTTGCGCAAACGAAGCAATGGGGCAATGTTTTTAGTGAGGAAATTTGTTGTGCTAACAAAGAAACGTTGTTATAAATTTCATTATCTTCGGTGATGATGGATAAATCTTTATCAAAGTTGATATTATTTTGAAAAAGAGCTTCACGCATGCCCATAAATCTTTCATTAAAACTTCGACTATTATTGGGGTTTCCAACAAAACTAAAAACGCTCATACCTGTTTTGATAAGTTTATTACAAACATTTGCCGTAGACATAATACTTTCCGATAACAAAACGTCAAAATTGCCATTTAGTTCATATTCGCTAGCGGGGCAATCAAGAAAGACGGTAGGTATATTTAAAGAAACGATTTCTTTAAACATTTTTGCATCGAAAAATTCTATGCAAACTATACCGTTAATATCGAATTGAAAAACGTAATTTTTTAGAGTTTCTATATTAGAATGTGGTTTAAAAACGTATTGAATTACTTCTAATCCATATTTTTCGGCTTCATTACTGATGCCGTTTAACAAGAAGATGTAGTAAGGGGATGAAAGCAGTGGAACAGAAGATAAAATTAAAATTCTTTTTTGCATCCGCATGACGTTGTTAGAGATAACGTCGTAGTTTTTATAACCCATTTTTATTGCAGTGCTTATAACTAATTTTTTAGTTTTGGGCATAACGTATTGTCCGTTAAGTGCCTTCGAGACTGTATTTCTAGATAGTCCTAACGCGTTTGCAATATCGCTTATGGTAACTATTTTTTTCATTGTTTTCACCTCAAGCATAATAATAACTTAAAAATTAATGTTTGTAAATAGTTTTTTACTTATTTGTGCAAATGCACAAAAAAGAAGTTATAAAAAGTGCATTTACACAAAAAAAACCTAATTTTTGACGCCCCATTGACAGGTATAAAATTCGGTGTTATAATACAATCACTCTAATTGTAAAAGGAGAAAACATGCTAAAAAAAATATTTTGTTTGATGATGATAATTGTTTCGTTATTTTCGCTAGTAGCTTGCAATAATCCCCAAAATTCTAGCGAGGTTGAAGAACCCCCAGTAATAGACCAAGGAGACTTAACGGTGTTTTTGCGCCCAAAGGTAGATTACGCTGGTGATCCTATTCCATTTGCAGAGGGCGATAACCTTTATTTATATTATATCCACGATGGAAGGGGTTGGAACGAAGGATATTTTCATCCTTGGAACATGCATGAAACATCCAACTTTACCACTTATATAGATCATGGCAGAGTAATTGCTGGAACTTTTAATAGAAAGAACGAGCAAGATTACGGCATTGGAACAGGTACCGTTCTTAAAGGTCAAGATGGGTTATATCATGCTTTTTATACCGGTTGGAATGGCTATCCCGATAGCGTTGTTGATCCTGAAGTTTTATTTCATGAAAAAGTTCAACATGCGACTTCTACCGATTTAGTTAATTGGACTAAAATTCCTGAAGATGGTTTTTTCGGAGGGGTTGATGATTTCCGTGATCCACACGTCGTTTGGATTGAAGAATTGCAAGAATATTGGATGATCGTATCCACTTGGTATTCAGCAACCATGTATAAACCCGTATTGAAAAAATACGTTTCAAAAAATTTAAGTGATTGGACTTTTGACGGTATTTTCTTTGATGCCGCTGAAAATAACGTGTTTATGGAATGTCCCACGCTTTTAAAGTATAACGGTTATTGGTATCTTTCATATTTCCAAAAAGACGTTGACGGAACGAATAAACGCGTTACTAGATATTATTATAAAAAGAATCTTTCCGACGAATGGATTAAGCCTGAAAACAATTATTTTGACGGTGCGGGTTATTCAGCTGCAAGATTGGTTGAATTTAAGGGCAGGTTAATCGTGGTTGGCTGGATTGGTACAAAAATTGGCGATTACGACGGTGGATTATATACTTGGGCAGGCGACCTTGCTTGCCATGAATTAATTCAAGCTGAAAATGGTGATTTAACAGTTTCTCCTATAAAGGAAGTGGTTGATGCGCTTAGCCACGAAACTTTTTACAATACAAGTTATATTAGCAATGGCGTTACCTACGAAAAAAATAGAATAACTTTTGATAAAGCAGTAAAGTATCAATACGTTTTATATGATGCAATAAGAGAAAACGCTATGAGGCTTAAGTTTAAGATTTTTTCAGATGGTGGGAAATCAGGTCTTACTTTTGCAAGAAGAAACAGTGGTGGATATGGCGAAACTTGTGTTGAATTCAATTTTGATAAGGGATTGATATCTTTCTTTAACACTAAACCCCATAACACTTCAACGGTAGAATCGCAAGCGTTTATTAAGCTTGATAAAACCAACATTTATGATTGTGAGCTCTTGCTTCAAGGCGAATGTTTTACTCTTTACGTTAATGGACAAAAGGCTCTTTCTTCAAGGGTTTATAACCTTACTGGGTATGAATTTGGGTTCTTTAATTCTGGAAGTGGAGCAGTAATAAAAGATATAGAGTTTTACGAGTAAGAAAAAAGGAGAAATTTATCATGACGATGAAAGAAAAAATTAAGCAAGCAATCGCTCATAAATCTATTGATTTTGTACCCACTAATATAGAAATAACCGCTGAATTTGGCAAATCTTTAGAAAAGGTGGTTGGCTCTGGCAATATAGACGTTGCGCTAAATAATCATATGCTTCGTAAAAAATATAAAAAGAATACCGTGCTGGAAAATGGCGATCAAGTTGATCTATTCGGCGTTACTTGGCAAACGTCTGCTGATGGTGGCGACGTTGGTATAGTTAAAGGCTTTCCGCTTATAGATAAAGAACTTGAGGATTATTCTTTTCCAAAGCTAAACAAGGCGCTTGCTGATAGCGTAATTGAAAGTTTAGAAAAAGAAAAAGAAAGATATACGATGTTTTCTATTACCATGGGCTTTTTTGAAAGAGCGTGGAGTCTTTACGGAATGGAAAATATCCTTGTAGACATGATTATTGATGAAGATAAGGCGTTCAAAATATTTGAAGGCATTTATGAACATCACTGGAATTTGCTTGATTATATTTTGGATAAAAATTTTGATGCCGTTTACTTTGGCGATGATTGGGGACAACAGCAAGGTCTTATCATGGGACCTAATGCGTGGAGAACCTATATCAAACCCAAGGTTAAGAAATTGTTTGAAAAAGTAAAGTCTAAAGGCAAACAAATAGTATTACATTCTTGTGGTGATTTAAGAGAAATTATGCCAGATCTCATTGAAATGGGTGTTGACGTATATAATACAGTTCAACCTGAAATTTACGACCTTGCAACCCTTAAAAAAGAGTATGGAAAGGATTTAACTTTTTATGGTGGAATAAGCACACAACAATTTTTACCTTTTGCAACAGAGGCGCAAGTAAGAGAAGAAACCAAAAAAGTTCTTGATATAATGATGAAAGACGGTGGATACATTCTTTCACCCACGCATGCAGTTACTAACGACATACCTGTTGAAAATATACTTGCTCTTGTTGACGAAGGAAAAAAATATTTTGGTAAATAATCAGGGTGAAATATGAATAAACAAATAAGAGTATTAGCCTTAGGCGCTGTTCTTTGGGATGTTATTGGAGAAAATGAATATATAGGTGGTGCGCCATTTAATTACGCAGTTAATATGGCAAGATTAGGCGCTACTGTTGCACTCGTTACTTCAGTTGGAAAAGATGACCGTGGCGAACGCGCTTTAAAAATTGTGCGAGATTACAATGTAAGTGATGAATTTGCTCAAATTTCTAATACTTGTTGTACAGGCTATGCAAAGGCGACAATTGATGCAAACGGCAATGCTGTTTACGACATTCCGTACGCGGCGTTCGACGATATAGTTGTGTGTGATAAAGTGATAGAAAAAATAAATGATTTCGCACCTGACGTATTATATTTTGGGTCTTTTGAACAAAGGAATTTAACTACTAGATCGTCATTTGAAAAAATACTTCGCGAAGTTAAAGTAAAACACGTTTTCTTTGATATTAACATAAGAATGGATTTTGCAAACAAAGAAGTTTTATCCTTTGGTTTTGAAAAGAGTTCAATAGTTAAACTAAATGAAGATGAATCAAAGCTTGTTGGCGAATTGTTTTATGGTAAGCAATTAAGCAATAGTGAACTAGCTTCAAAAATGCAAAAAGATTTTAACGTAGAATGCGTTATAATAACACTTGGCGAAAAGGGTTGTCTTGTTTATACCGATAAAGAATATATAGGTAAACCCATTCCCGCAAAAACGGGTGATACTATCGGCGCGGGAGATGCGTTTAGCGGTGCATTTACAACTGCCTACGTTAATGGGGAAGGCGCACAAAACGCAGCCAACAAAGGGAACTTACTTGGTTCTTACGTTGCTGGTAAAAGGGGTGCGTTACCTGAACTTGATGAAGATGTTAAACGTTTAATTTTACAAGATTAAATACTATAAAGGACTAGTATAAAAGTGTATAAAAAAGTTTTTAAAATTAAAGAAAAATACTTAATTTTTCCTATAAGCAACAAGGTAAAAAAACACAAAGTTTGGGTTTCAGAAGAAGATAAAGTATTGTACGATTTAGATCTTCGTCTATCACAAGATTATGAATATCTAACTTGGTTGAACGTTGAACAAAAAGTAGGCAAAGAAATAACTTTTTCTTGTGAAGAAATGGGCGTGTGTGATTTAATTTATCAATCAAAGGACTTGCCTAATGATCTTTACGAAGAAAAATACCGCCCATATTTTCATTTTACGCCAAGCAGGGGATGGGTTAACGATCCCAACGGATTGTTTTTTGCTAACGGAAAATATCATATATTTTATCAGCATAATCCCTACGACGTAAGATGGGGAAATATGCATTGGGGGCATTCTTGCAGTGAGGACTTATTTAGTTGGAAAGATGAAGGAGAGGCTCTTTTTCCAGATGAGAATGGAACTATGTTCTCTGGGTGTGCAATATATGATAAAAATAACGTTACGGGATTAGGAACGAAAGAAAATCCGCCATCATTACTTTACTATACTTGTGCAGGCGGAGATAATTCCATATCTTCGGGAAAGAAGTTTACCGTTTGTATAGCCTATTCTATTGACGGAATAAATTACGTTAAATACGATAAAAATCCCGTTGTTGAAAATATAGTTTTTGGCAATAGAGATCCCAAAGTGGTTTGGTGTGAAGAATATAATAAATGGATCATGGTATTGTTTTTACAGCCCTTTGAATTTGCGTTTTTATCTTCTACAAACTTAATTGACTGGAAGCAGGAAAGTGTAATTGATTTACCAACTATGAACGAGTGTCCTGATTTTTTCCCGCTTGAAGATACCGGTAAGTGGGTGTTCCTTTCTGGGGCAGATTTTTGGGGCGATAAAAGTGTTGGAAAGTACGTAATAGGTGATTTCGATGGTAACAAGATGAGTAATCTTGAAGGCCCGTATCTTATAGATTTAGGTAGGGAATTTTATTCGTTGCAAACCTTTGATAACGATAGGTTAAACCGCCGTATTTTATTAGGTTGGAGAACAAGAAATTTCTTTGTTCCCGAAGTAAACAAAATGCCGTTTAATGGCGAATATTCTATTCCAACAACCTTAACTTCTTGTTATATTGATGGAAAACTTCGTATAAAACGATATCCTGTAGAAGAATTTTTTAATCTTGCTGGGGAAGAACTATACAGTATAGAAAACAAATGCTTTAACGCAGTAGAAGAAGATGCTCACGTTGTAGATTTATCTGCAGGCGAAAGTTATAGTGTTGAGTTATCTTTTAAACCTAAGCAAAACTCTATGACCGTTATTTTAATTGCCGGCGAAGAAATTGTTTATAATTTAGAAACACAATCTCTTTTATGTTTAGGTAAAAGCATAAAAGTTCCAACAGATGCTAACGGAATGATAAACCTTCTTATTGCAAGAGACGTGGTAAGTCTTGAAGTTTTTGTTCAAAAGGGAGAATACGTGCTTTCTGGATATATAAAACCCTCAAACGAAGGGATTAATATTGACGTTTATAGGGGTATAAACGAAGAAATGAACGTAAACATAAAAGCAATATATAGAACATATAAACGTTGATTTGTAAAAAAAACTACTGTTTAGCCATTTGCAAACAGTAGTTTTTTTTTATTTATAATTTGTTGAAGCCCTTCTTATGGGATCGCCTTTTACGTAAATATATCTCGTTGAATAACTCCTGTGTTTCATTCGTGAAAGAAGGGTTGAAACCACTCGTTTTCCAAGGTCAATTTTGTTTACGTTTATAGTAGAAAGGGTGGGGTTGGATATGTTGCTTTCCACAGAGTTTTCAAATCCTATAATTTTAACTTTTTCAGGCACGTTTATACCCATGTTATTAAGGGTATCAAGCATTATTAACGCTAAAAAGTCGTTTGCACAAACGAAACAGTCTGGCAAATCACAATTTTTTATAAGATTAGTTACCTTTGATATATCAGAATAGGGTAAAGCATTATTTTCAATTATAGAACATTTTGGGTTGTAAGTAAGTCCATTTTCTTCTATGGCACATCTCATACCCAAATATCTTTCATAAAAAGATAAGCAGTTGTTAATATCGCCAACGAACCCAAAAGACTTGCAACCTTCGCTTATAAGCGTTTCGCAGTATTCTTTTACGCTGTTAATATTTTCTGTTGAAACAATATCGTATTGAGCCGTAGTTTTTACTTTTCCCCTTGTAAAGTCAAGAAAAACAGTTGGTAAGTTAAGCGAAAGCACGGCTTCAACAAGATTGCTTTGAAAAAATTCAGCACAAATAATAGCGTCAACGTTAAGTTTTTCTAGATAATTTTTTACTGCGTTTTCATCTGCGTTTTTAGATATGGTATATCTAACGAAAGATGCGTTATGATTCATTAAAACTGTTTCCATTCCCTTCATAGCGTAGATATGAAAGGGAATATTCATCAGTAAATTTGACGATATTAGTAAAACGGTTTTTCCTTTTAAATTTTCGGATTTGTTAACGGAAGCAACGTTTTTATAATTAAGTTTTTCAACCATGCCAAGCACGGCCATACGTGTTTTGGCTGAAACGCGTTTTCCATTTAATACTTTTGATACGGTATTGCGTGAAAGATTAAGAGCTTTTGCAATATCTTCTACAGTGATATTCGTGTTTTTCATAATGTGTAAATTATATCAAAAAAACAAAATTAAGTCAATTCATCTTTATGCTGTGTAAACGTTTTTACAATGTAAACAGAAAAGTCCTTTTAAATTTGTGCAAAAGCACATATTTTTTGAAAGTATTGACAGTGTAAAGGGGGTATGTTATACTTTGACCTAGGTATAACTAGTATATAATGGATTATACTAAAGGAAATGGAAGACAGTTAACGGCTAACAAAATAGCCAAGTCTAAATTCATTTTTAAAACCTTTAAGGGGGAAAATTATGCAACAAACAAAAAAGAAAAAACGTCATGCATATATTTTGCTTTTGTTTATTTTGCCTGCCGTTATTGAGTTAATCTTGTTTAACTACGTGCCTATGTACGGCATTTTAATAGCTTTTCAAGATTATATTCCTGGTGATAGTATAATTTCGCCAGATGCGATATGGATTGGTTTTGATAACTTTAAGCAATTTTTTGCTACGCCTAACTTTTGGGATTTAATGAGAAACACTTTTTTCCTTTGTCTTTTTGGTTTCTTATTAGGGTTTCCATTACCCATTGTGGTGGCTCTTTTACTCAATTCCTCATTTAATAAAAAGATGAGCAACACAATGCAAACGATATTTATAGCGCCACACTTTATTTCGTTAGTTGTTATGGTTGGTATTTTATACATTTTCTTTGGTACTAATGGTGTGGTTAACAACATAGCGGTTCAATTTGGTGGCGAAAGATATTCTTATTTTTTAGAACCAGATTCTTTTAGACCTTTGTATATTCTTTCTGGTGTATGGCAGGATTTTGGATGGAGCGCAATAATATATTTAGCTGCGCTATCAGGGGTAGATCCTCAGTTACATGAAGCGGCTACAATAGACGGTGCATCTAGATTTAGTCGTGTAATAAATATTGATTTTCCTGCAATTTTCCCCACCGTTTCAATGTTATTAATACTTTCCATTGGTGGTCTTATGGGGGCTGGGTACGAAAAAGTTTTACTTATGCAAACAGCCGCAAACCTTGATACGTCTGAAATAATTTCTACTTACGTTTACAAAAAAGGTTTAACTGGATTTACGTTGCCAGGATATGCTACTGCCGTAGGCTTGTTTAACTCTATAATTAACGTAGTATTGTTAGTTATAGCAAATACAACGGCAAAACGTTTTAGCGAAAATACGTTGTTCTAAGGTGAAAAATATGAATACTCAAGCAATAAATAAAAAATCTTCAAAAATAAAGGCAGGTAAGGGCGATAAGCTTTATTACGTAATTAACTTTATCATCCTTGCGATACTCACTTTAATAATCGTTTATCCGCTTTATTTCTTAGTAATTGCATCTTTTTCTGATTCTAACCTTGTTACGCAAGGTGAGGTTCTGTTACTTCCTAAAGGAATTACTTTTGAAGGGTATAAAAGACTTTTAGAAGACGATTCTATATGGGTTGGATATGCAAACACAATATTTTACACTATTACGGGAACTTTAGTTTCTTTATTATTCACAATTCCTGCCGGTTGGGGACTTTCAAGAGTAAACTTACCCGCTAGAAAATGGTTTATGTGGTTGTTTATAGTTCCTATGTTCTTTGGTGGCGGACTTATTCCTTTTTACATTATAGTATCAAAATTACACATGGTAAACACAAGATGGTCGCTTATTATTCCTTCTGCATTAAGTGTTTGGAACGTATTTATGTGTAAAGCTTATTTTGAAGGGAATATTCCCAACGAAATTTTAGAAGCGGGTAGAATAGACGGGGCTGGTGAAATACTGTTATTCTTTAAGTTCGTTATTCCACTTTCCAAACCCATAATTGCAGTTATTGCTCTTTACTGTGCTGTAGGTCAATGGAATAACTACTTCGGCGCTTTAGTGTTTATTACTAAAGAAGAACTTTATCCGTTGCAATTAATATTAAGAGATATCTTAATAATGGAAGATACTAGCGCGATTATTGGTGGTGGCGGTCCTACGTTTAGTGAGCAAGTAAAACTTGCGAACCAAATAAAATATACTTCTATTATCGTATCAAGCTTACCTATAATTTTAGTTTATCCCTTCTTCCAAAAGTACTTCAAACAAGGTGTTCTTGTTGGCTCGTTAAAGAGTTAAGAATAAAAAATATATAAAAGGAGAAAAAAAATGAAAAGAAATCTTCACAAAGTTTTAGCTGCTGCTTTATCTTGTACCATTTTATTTGCATGTATGGGATGTGGTCAGAAAAACCCAGATAGTGGCTCTAACAACGCTAAAGAATTAGAAGCGTTAGGTTATCAATATCTTGACGTTACTAAACCTATTATAGCAGAAAAGGGCGCTGCTTCTTATAGGGTAATAACACAAAAGAACCCTATGGCGGAAGATTATAACGATATGAAAGTATTCCAAGATTTATACGATAAAACCAACGTAAAAATTAATTGGGATTGCTTATCTTCAAGTGCTTATCAAACCCAAAAACCTCTAATTATGAGTGATAAATCGAATTGGCCTGATGCAATATACCACTCTTATTTTTCAGATGCTGAAATGCTTCGTTATGCAAATAGAAAGACATTCTTGGCTCTTGATGAATATCTTGACTACATGCCTTACTTAAAGGCCTTTTTAGAACGTAGACCTGACGTTAGAAGCCTTATTAATATGCCAGACGGACACTTCTATGCTTTCCCCAGAGTTGAAGAAATGGGGCTTATGCCTTATTCAAACTTACTTTTCTTAAATAAAGTTTGGGTTGGCGAACTTATTGATAGTGGCGACATTACATTCCTAACTAAAGAAGATTTAAAAGACGGCCTTGATCTTAATCTTGATCAAATGGAACAAATCCTTAAGTTATTCAAAGAAAAAGATATGAATAAAAACGGTAAGGATGATGAAATTCCCTTAAGTTTCGTATATCAAAACTGGCAGGGTAATCAATGCGACCTTTACGGTGCATTCGGCTGTCCTGATAACGTTGACCACAGAACAGTTCTTAACGGTAAGGTTATTTGTACAGCTGTTACCGACGAATTCTTTAAAGCTACTAACTTCTATGCTGGTTGGGTTCAAAAAGGTTATATCGATAAAGCTTGTTTTGAATATAATGAAGATACCTTCCTTGCAAGTGGTAAAGCAACTAAACAAAAACTTGGGGCTTTCTACTGGTGGGAAGCAGAAACGGTTGTAAGTGATCCTCAAAACTATATCACTTGTAATCCTCTTATCGGACCTAACGGAACAAGACTTTTAGGGCAATCAAATTCTCCCGAAATTTCTAAGAACCTTTGCGTAATTTTCTCAACATGTAAGAACCCTGAAATTCTTTTATCTTACTTTGATAGATTTTATGAACCTTACACTTCTTCTCAAATTGCTTACGGACCTATCGGCGTAATTTACGAAGAAGAATTAGATGAAAACGGCAAACTTGTTCAAAAGCCCATTCCTGAAGGAATGACTACAGACGAAGTTCGTATTAAAGTTGCTCCTATGGGCGTTGATATTTTAGATGCTAACGTATGGGAAAATTATTTAAATATGGAACCAAGAGCAGTTTTACGTCTTGAAAGATTAGAAAAACATATTAAACCTTGGTCAATGCCTGGTATCACTAGACTTTCTAACCCCGTGTTTACTATGGAAGAAATTAACCTACTTGGCACATACGATACCAACGTTTACGAATATGTTGTAGCAATGCAAACAAAATGGTTATTAAACGGTGGCGTAACCCAAGCTGAATTTGAAGAATTTAAGAAAAAACTTGAAAACTTAAATATGGCCGCTGTTTTAGAATGTTATCAAAAAGGGTACGATCGTTCAATCGGTAAAACAGTAGATTAATTAAACGAAAATGAAAAAATTATTTTTATGCTTTATTCTTATATTGACGTGCTTTTTTACCTTTATTTCTTGTAATTTAGCAAAGAATAGTACTGGAGATAGTAGTAGCGCAACTAAACCTGAAATCAATATGGAAGAAGTTTTAAAAGATTACGTGCCCTCTGAAAGCACGGTTGAGTTTTTAAATAAAAATCTTGAAAAAGTTAATTTAACACCAACCTTCGACGTTGAAAAATACACTAATACGGCAGAAGGCGTGCTAACTCCGTATAATATTTTTACTGATGGCATGTGTTTACAACGCGATAGCGTTATAAGGATTTTTGGTACTGCTCCTGTTGCAACCAAGAAGGTAGCAGTTTCATTCCGCGGTAGGGTATATTACGGTGTTGCTGGTGGCGGTGAATGGGAAGTATATCTTCCCAAAATGACCGCAGGCGGTCCGTTTGAAATGCAAATTATTTCAAATATTGGTAGAATAAGCATTAACGACGTTTACGTTGGTGAAGTTTATCTGTTAAGCGGACAAAGTAATATGGAATTTACTTCATACTGGAACAGTTCTAAGATATCAGACTTATATTCCGATCCAGTTGCTTGTAAAAACGACCGTATTCGCCTTATGAATGCTCAACAAAAAAGGGAAGTTGGCGAACCTTCATCACCCGTTAAATTTGAAAGAGTAATAAAATGGGAAGGGGCTGAAAGTAAAACTATACGCGCATTTTCAGCAGTTGGTTATATTTTCGGCAGAGAAATGGAAAAGCAACTTGACTGTCCTATAGGGCTTGTTTGTAACGCAATGGGCGGTTCGTTAATCGAATACTGGATGAGCGAAAAGGCTTATAGTGAATACAGGGTAAATAATTCAAGTTATATAGATAAATCAAACGACGTTTTAACTAATTGTTTAGGCTTTAACGGTAGTATAAATCCTTTACAAGGCTACTCGTTTAGGGGCGTTGTTTGGTATCAGGGCGAATCAAACGTAAACGGGCATCAAAAATATTATGCAAACGCATTAAGAATTTTAATGAAAGATTGGCGTGAATTTTTTGATAACGAAAACCTTACCTTTACTCTATGTGAACTTGCAAGATTTAACCAAGACCCATTAGGATATAGCACTATAAACGAAAAGATAAACGAAGTTGCAAAAGAAGATAATCTTGTGGCAGTTGCTATTAACGTTGATTGTGGGGACTGGAATGATATCCATCCAGCAGATAAACATGATATAGGCAATCGTGCGGCAAGTGAAACTTTACGTTTATTCTTTGGCAAAGACTTAAATACTGCGCCCGTAATTCAGTCTGTTGAACGGGTAGACGGAAAAACTGTAAAAATCATTTTAAATGAGAACGTTGTTTTAAAAAATGGCACTAACGGATTTGAAATTAAAACTTCACTCGGTTGGGAATATAATTTAAACGTAACGGTCGAAGGTAACGTCTTAACAATTCGTGCTGAAAAAGATTTTTCACATATTAGATATGGTTATCGAATTCAGGTAACAAACGAAATAAGGGAAGACGTAAGCAAATTTGTAACTATTTTTGATGAAGAAGGTTATCCTATGGATATATTCTTAATCGAAGCATAACAACTAAATATTTTAGGCTTCATCACCTAAAAGGTGAAATAAAAAATAAAGGACGGAAAAAATGAAAAAACTAATTGTAGCGTTAGCATGTATTTTATGCTTAACGTTAAGCATGACGGCTTGTAACACACTTGTAGCTGATACTGTTGCCCCCGTTATTAACGGTGTTAAAGATTCAACTACTATTTCGCTTGGCGAAACGTTTGACGCTTTAGCTGGCATTACTGCAAGCGACGACGTTGATGGCGACTTAACTTCAGCAATCACCGTAACTTCTATGCCTGAACTTACTTTTACGGATGGTAAGGCAACTCCTTCTATGAAGGGTGCTTATGAAATTACTTATAGCGTAAAAGATAAAGCAGGTAATGAAACTGAAGAATACTGTACTCTTACTGTAACTAGCAAAGTTGGTACTGCAAGCGATTACCACGTATTTGATTTCTCTTCTTACGATACAGCAGAAGTTCCCACCTTCTTAAACGTTGCTCTTTATCACGAAGCGGCTCAAGCAAATTTTGAAAAAGTTGACGGCGCTTTAAGACTTAACGTTTTAGATACTGGCGCAAGCGCAGGTGCTGCAGTAAACAGCGTTTTTGTTCACAACAATTTATTAACTAACGTTGGTTCTTCTTATAAGATTAACCTTTACATGAAGTCTTCTGCTCCCGTTTGGTTTAATATGATTGCTAACCACAGCGCAGCAGGTTGGGCTCCTTTAGGATCTAGCAACTGGAACTTTAACATTCCCGGTACAGACGTTTATACTAAGTACACCATTAGCTTTGATGCGCCCGCGGCTGCTCCTGCTGATTACGAAGGCGAAACTCCTTATAATCAAGTACAATTCTTCTTAGAATTAGGTAACTACAACGTTGATGGCATCGGTGTTAACCCCACTAACTTCACAGTTGACATTTTAAAAATCGAATTCTATGAAATCGTTGGTACTGAATACTTAGAAAGCATTAACAAAATCACTGAATTTAATGCTTCTAACGCAGACGTTTTAACGGTAGCACCCGCTGCTGCAAACACCACTTACGAAGGCGGTAAAGCTTCTTATAACGTAACTTCTTTCGTTGAAGGCGCTCAAGGTTGGGAAATTCACTTACGTGCTAAACTTGGCGTAGCATTTGAAACTGGCAAAAAATACACTATCAGATATAAATTAAATGCGGATGCAGAAATTGTTGCTGGTGGCGGTATTTGTGTTGAAGATATCGTTAACGAATGGCAACAACGCGCTAAATTCGTTGCAAGCCCTGTTTTTGCTGTTGGTGAAGGCGTATATGAATTCACTTTTGAAGCAGAAGCTGATTTAACTGCTGAAAACTCAATTATTACTTGGTACTTAAAAGAAGCTCCCGTTGGTCAAAACACAGCAACTTTAGTTCTTTCAGAATTAGAAGTATTTGAAGTAAAGGGTAACAAAACTCAAGATAAAATCAACTATCATTTCTATCCTACTGACGACGGTATAGAATGGACTTGTTGGAACGATACTGATGATGATTTAGGCCAAAACGGTTTAGGTAGTATGTACTATAAAGATGGTTCACTCTTCTATTATATCGATACTATTTCTGGTGTTGATTACGGTAACAAGATCTTCAATAAATCACTTATGTTCGAAGCTGATTGTTTATATAAAATAGAAGTTACGGTTAAGGCTAATAAAAATGCAACTTGCTGGTTTATCCTTAATCCTCCCACCTCATACGATCCTATTATCTCTGAAGTATTTGACGTAACTACAGAAGCACAAACATTCACTTTTGCAACGACTTCTGAATTCGTAGTTGAAAAAGATCTTCAACTTATCTTCTCATTTGGTAGCTCATATAATACAGCTGGTCAAGTAGAAGGCGGTCTTTTAGTAGAATTTAGTTCTATTAAAGTTATTAAACTTTCTTAATATAAGTTTGGTTAGTATAAATTCCCCTTATTTATTTAAGGGGGATTTATCAAAATATTGATATATGAAAAATACAATTGATTTAACTGAAAAATATATTAGTGAGCATGCAAATGATAAAAAGGAGTATTATCCCTCAACTTATCATTTTATGCCTAAAACGGGTTGGGTAAACGATCCTAACGGCGTTTGTTATTTCCGCGGTGAATATCATTTATTTTATCAATATAATCCTTATGACGTTGTTTGGCATGCTCCTTATTGGGGGCATGCTGTAACAAAGGATTTTATTACTTATAAATATTTGCCCGCAGGGCTTGCACCATCTGAAACTTTAAAATATGGTTGTTTCTCTGGGGGAGCGATTTCGGCAAATAACAAGATTTATCTTTGTTATACTCGCCATTATGATTTAGAAAATTCACATTTAGAAGTCCAACATTTAGCAACTTCTTCAGACGGTATTTTATTTACTGATACCGCTGAGCCTATTTTGTCGCAAGAACATTTAAGGGAAGGGGATTGTAAGCAAGACTTTCGCGATCCTAATCCTGTGGAAATAGATGGGGTTTATTACGTTTGCGTTGGTAATAAAACTAACGACAATAAAGGGCAAATGTTAGTTTATAGTTCAAAGGATTTGGTTTCATTTGAATACCATATGACGATAAGGCACGAAGCTTTTGGCAGTATCTTAGAATGTCCCGACGTATTTAGACTTAATAATAAAGACGTTGTGGTTTTTTCTTCTATCGGCTATGAAGAAAGTAATTCGCCAAACGGTGAAAAACATGGAAGCTACGCGCTTATTGGCAATATTGATTATAAAAACAAAAAATACAGTTTTGAAAATATTATAAGGCTTGATTACGGCACGGATTTTTATGCACCTCAGTCACTTGATTCACCTGACGGAAGAAGGGTTATGTTTGGCTGGTTGGATTTATGGAATAATTCTTCGCATATGCGGGATATAAAAAACAATACCAGTGGCCGTTATGCTTTGCCAAGGGAATTAGTTCTTATTGATAATAATTTACACGTTAAGCCCGTAAAAGAAATTTATGGGTTTATGCATGGCGATTTAAAGGTTAAAAGTGGTGAAGCAATACAAAAAAACTTTTATCTAAAAGCAAAATTTACACAAGGTTCTAAATTTAAACTGTTTGATGATAGTGGATTTGTTGAAATAGAAAAAGTTGATGGAGCAATTAATTTAATTTTAAATCAAACAAACCATTTAAAGTGTTCTCGCTCTTTGCCATGCGCTAACGATTGTGACGTTGAAATATTCTCTGATCACGGAAGTATAGAAATATTTTGTTCAAACGGCAAAGTCGCTTCAGCACAAGTATTGCTTCCCTCTGTGCAGTTATGCGTATCTATTGAGGGGGCAATAGAAATTATTGATGCAAAGATAATAAATTAAAAGGAGAAAATATGAGAAGAATTTTTATGTTTTTATTAGCAAGTATAGCTTGTTTTTCATGTATTGCCTGCAATATCGGCAATTCTCCAGAGTCTTCATTCCAAGGTAGCGACGTTGAACTTTGGGAAAAGGATTTAACTAATTACGACGTTTACGGTCAGGAAACGAGAATCGAATATGGTTTTGCGTGGAAGCCCGCTCAAAGAGATGGCTACGTTGGCGATCCCATGCCTTATTATGAAAACGGCGTTTATCATATTTTTTATTTAAAGGATGAAGGTGGTAGCTTGCGCCACAGCGTTTACAGAGTAGACACAACCGATTTTATTCATTATGAAGATAAAGGGTTAGTTCTTGAATCGCGCTCAATAGCTTATCAAGATTATTGGATTGGTACGGGTTCGGTTGTAAAAGCGGGTAACGACTATTATTTGTTCTATACTGCTCATAACCCTAATAAAGAAGACGTTTGGGAAAAGGTAATGGTTGCTAAAAGCGAAGGCAATTTGGATAACTTCGTTCGCGTTCCCAACTTTGAAATTGCGCCACCGGCACAATACAATCAAAGGGACTTTAGAGATCCTCAAGTTTTCTTTAATGAAGAAACAAACAGTTTTGATATGACTGTTGAAACCAACCGCAACGGAAAAGCCAGAATAGCAAAATTTAACATTTCATTAGATTTAAAAAACGTTATACACGAAGGCGATTTATACGTTGATGAAAAATACGGTTTTTGGAACTTGGAATGCGCTGATATTTTTGAACATAACGGAAAATATTATTTAACTTATAGCGCACAAGGCAATCCCATGGATACTGTTTGGATTGCAGAAAGTGATGAAATGTTTGGCACTTACGTAAACCATCGCAGAATAGAAGGCTTACATTTTTATGCTGCAAAAACCGTAACCGGCGCAGATGGGACGTATTTAGTTGGTTGGTTATATAGAAAGCAAGATAACACTAACGGTATTTGTGATGACGCTGCAAAATACTGGGGCGGACATCTTGTTGTTCATAAAATTGAGTTTGATTCAAACGGTAAAGCTTATTTAGCACCTTTAGCTGGCTATGAAGATTATTACGGATATCAAGCAGATATCTTATCAAGCGAAAGCGTATCTTTTGCAAAAAATCAAAATGCAAAAACAAAATTTGCAGAAGGTAGAGAAAGTTATATGATCACTGGCGATTTTACCTATTCAGGCGAAAATAAATTTGGTATCGTTTTGGGGTATAACGATAATTATCAAAGATATATTTCTTATTATCCAGAAGAAAAGAAGTTGGCTTTCTCTTTAAAATCAAGAATTACCACGGAAGCAGAAGTTCATGCAGAATTAACCGAGGGACAAAAATATAGTTTTGTTTACGTTCAAGAAGGTTCAGTTGGTATTTTCTATATTAAAGGAGTTGCCGGTTTGTCTTTCCGTGTTTACGGAATAAATAATAAAAGAATAGCATTATATTCAAATGGTAGTGCTGTTAATTTCGAAAATTTAAAATATTTCTTACGTGTTAAGCAGGAGGTCTAAGTGATATTTAAGTGTAAAGAACACCTTACTTGGGATACGTGGGTTTACTATTACAATGGAGTTTATTATGCTTATTATTTAATTACAGACATTTCGCCGGGCGAAGGCTTTGGTGTTGCAGTATCTACGGACGGGATACATTTTGAAGATAAGGGAATTTGTATTTCTGCATCTGATAAAATGGTATTCTATTTGGGGACTGGTGCTATTTGGAAAAGCCCATATTTTGAACAGGATAAGTTGTTTTTGTGTAATTATTCAGAATGGAGAAAGGATGAAGAAACAGGTTTAAACGTTCAAAATATCTTTTTTGCAAAATCAACCGATCTTATTCATTGGAAAAAATTGGGCGAAGAAAATATCTTTAAAATAGACGAATCTTTTTATAAAAAGTACGAGTTAGACGGCGGTAGATGGGATTGCATTTTTCCATATATTGAAAACGGCAAATATCACGGATTTTTTACTGCTACGCCTAAAGATTATTTTGGTTGCGGTTATGCTGTTAGCGAAAATGGTATAAACTGGATGGCTCAAAAACCACCAAAATTCCAAATAGAAGAAAAAGGAATTTATGAAGGTATAGAGTGCGGTGCAACGTGTAAGCATAAAGATAAGTATTATATCTTGATGGGTACGTACGTAAACGAATACGGCATGGCAGTTTTAACTAGCGATAAAATAAATGGTGTTTATAGACCGCAAGAAAAGAATTTTGCACTTTTAGCAAATCGTTCGTTTAGGCATGCGTATTTTATGCGTTTTTTTGAAAAAGATGGGCAGTTGCTTGTTAATCACCATTGTATTTCAAGAGAAGAAAACAAATATTTTAGGCCCACAACTTTACTTTCTCCTTTTAAACTCGTTGACTTTGACGAAGAGGGAATTCTTCGCTTAAAATGGTTTAAGAATAACAATTTATTAAAAGGAAAAAATATTGATACCTTTGAAAATAAAGCGTTTTTTGCGCAGGGTATAACAAATAAGCGCATAGAAATAAAAGGCGATAAAAATGAAACACTTTCATTCGCTATTGATAGAAGTAAAGGTAAGGTAACAATCTTGTGCAACGGCGCTGTTGTGGAGGAAATAGATAGGGCTATTGATTTTACAACGGGTAATTTTATTTTGTTGTGTAGGGATGGTTTTATTGAACTTTATATTGACGATTGGTTTATTACTTGCTATACGTTAGATTTTAATATAAAAGAAGTGTGTTCAGATACAAACATAAATATTTTTGAATTAAGTATATAGCAATTAATAAAATAGCGGTTAATTTTAATTGTTCAACAGTTAATAATAAATCGATATTAAATTTGTTTACTTAATAATACGTTACGATAAAGATAGAAAGGAGTTTGTGAATATGACGTCAAAAGAATTAGTATATAATACTTTGGCTTTTAAAAATACGGAAAGAGCCCCACGTCAACTATGGACGTTACCTTGGGCTTCATTTGTTTATCCTGATGAACTAAAAGCGATTAGGGAAGAATTTCCAGATGATATAGTTGAAGTTGTGCCTGATTTTAAGCAACCTTATCAAGTGAGAAAGGGTAATCAATATGAAAACGGAGAATACACTGACGAATGGGGTTGCGTTTTTGAAAATATACATAGAGGGATTATAGGAGAAGTTAAAAAGCCTATAGTTCAAGATGAAGAATGGGACGACGTAACAAACGTTACTATTCCTTATGAGTTACTTTCTTTTGATATTGAAGAAGTGAATCAAAAAATCAGAACTGAATATAAAGATAAATTTACGCTTGCAGGTTGCTTGCTTAGACCTTTTGAACAGTTGCAATTCATAAGGGGAACTGAAAATTTATATATGGATTTATGCTACCGTCCTAAAAAATTCCTTGATTTTATGCAAGTTATGCACGGTTTTTACTGTGAATTGATTGAAAAATGGTGTAAAACGGATATTGACGCTATATTTATAATGGACGACTGGGGTAGTCAAAAGTCTTTACTTATTTCACCTGCAATGTGGGAAGAATTATTTATGCCACTTTATAGCGATTATATTACGATTGCTAAAAAATATGGCAAAAAAGCATTTATGCATAGTGATGGTTATACGTTAGATATTATTCCAAAACTTATTGATATAGGCTTGGATGCATTTAACACTCAAATTTTCTGTATGGGTGCAGATAAATTAGAAAAATATAAAGGAAAAATCACATTTTGGGGTGAAGTTGATCGCCAACATTTATTACCTAACGGAAGCACAGAAGATATTTTTAATGCAGTTAAATCTGTTTATGAATCGCTTTATCAAAATGGTGGTTGTATTGCTCAATGTGAATTTGGTGCAGGTGCAAAGCCAGAAAACGTTCGCGAAGTTTTTAATGCTTGGAATAAATTAACTTCAAAAAAATAATGATTACCCACTTAAAAAGTTGAACAAGATATTACTATTTATAGCTGTCATTTCAGAACCTATAGGGCTCGAACTAAATTTTTGTTTTTAAGATAGAAAACTAATTGACTTTATATATAAAAATAACTATAATAATGTTAAAATATGTTAAGAAAAAACATTTTTAATTTATGCACGCATTGATTATATGCTGTAAAAAATAAGGAGGAAGTTTTTTTGAAGAAAGACATATTTAATGGTTATATCTTAGAATCACAAAAGAAATACGTTAAGGGGCAGTTAATTGCAACTCCTATTGTTTTTTTCCTACTTGCATGTGTATTCATGTTTTTTGCGGTTGCATATGGTGATCAAATGCAAGGGGCAGTGAAAAATTTTATCTATTTTCTTTTTGGATTTTCAATGTTAAGCGCGATACTATACCCAACACTTGCGCTTTTGTGCATAAGAAATTATCCTAAATGTAAAAAGATAATGTTTTTATTTATATCGGATAAGACTGTTTTTAATGATAAAGAAAAATAAACTGTAAGTATAAAACAAAAAAAAGAAGCATCAAGTGGTGCTTCTTTTTTTGTATTTAAAAAACGCACTTTGTTTTTAAATATTAATTCATATCTAAGCGGTAAAAGTGCTAATAATCGCGCTATAGGCGGGTTTTTATGGTAAAAATGATATTATTTAGGTGGGATATATAGGGGAAGAAGAATTAATTTGAAAGGAATAAAAAAAAAGAGCTTTGTAGTGAAATGCACCCCAAAAGTTAGACACTTTTAGGAGGTGCATTTCAAAGTTTTGCTACTCTTTTATAATATCTAAAAATCCCTATGGTAAGTGATGTTAGTGTGCTTTTTTATACTTAAAATAGGGAACAAAACTTTGTTAAAAACGTTGATAATCGTTCTATAGGGGTGTTTTGGGGTTAAATAATTAAAAAGCCAAAAGAAAATAACGCGTTTTATTTATTTGTGATTTTATTAATTTTTTAGATGTAAAATTTATAAAAAAGGCAACCGCTATTGCCGTTGCCTAAAGTAATTATAAGATAAAAGTTTAGTTGCACTTTTTTAAACGCTTGAAAACCGAAATTATAAGTAGTGTTAATAATTGTCTTTTTGATTGAAAATAGTGGTTTTATGCGTAAAAAGTGGGGTATAGGTCGATTATCGCTATTTTTATCTATTTTGTATCATCACTTTCGTTTGAGAGTTTTGTATAAAGCGCCGTTTTCTTTTTCTTTGCTTCGCTAACGATTTGAGGTATAGAAACGATAGTGAAAAGAACGGCTAAAATAGCAGAATATAAAACAAGTCTTACCCCGATGTTTTCGGGTAGTACGTTTGCCAAAGAGTTGCCAGTTGTTCCCGAAGCAAGATACAGAAAGTTTGCACCGGGAATATTTAGGTTGGCAATAATTGCAAGGGTTGCCATACAGCCAAGAAGTATCAATGGTTTGTAGATTTTACGCCAGTTAGGCCTGAATCCGTGAACGAAAGTAACGTATAACACACAGTATATAGGTAAAGTGTGTTCAATCCAGAACTGGTAATATCTCCAGTATCTTGGGCCGGTGCTGGCAATTACCGCAGGGGTAAATAGGGGAATAATCCCTAAGGTTAAACAGATATAAACGGTTATGTCGTAAAGGTGTTTGCTTTTTTTCATGGTCATAAAAGCAACTAAAAAAGCAGACCATTGACAAATTTCAAGGGGAATCTTCGTTAATAGTTGCTTACCGTTGTTGCCGTTGCCAACGTAAAGCAAACGCCACCAGTAGGCACATTCATTAATAATAATTATGGCGGCTAAAATAAAACGCAGAGTTTCTTCGCCTTTCCATTTTGCAATTTTTTCGCGATAACGGTAAGTTAAATAAAGCGCTACGCATAATAAAATAAGGGGAGCAAAGTGCGCAAAAGAAAATTCATGGAAATCTTTTGTTAAAGAAAACCCAAAAAAACCTTCATGGTTAAACTCATAAACAAAATCAGTCATCAAAGCCATCTCCTTCTTGTTGATAATTTTATTATATAAAATAATAAAAACAAAGTCAATGGATAATCAATTATATTGCCTAAATTAAGAATATTTTTTAGGCAATAAACAATTCTTTTTTAATAATGGGTGGTTGATTTAAAGAAGTGTTTTTTTAGGGTAAATTAAGATATAACGAACTTTTATTAAGTATACAAAGGTGTTTTTATCAACTGTTTTTTTATCCTTTTTTTAATAAAAATATTATATAAAATAGCGATAATCGTGCTATAGGCGGGTTTTTTTAAATAATTAAAGTGTTGTTAGTAAAAATTAATAAAATATGCTTGCTTTTTGCTATGTGATTAAAAAAAGAAGTTGTTTATTAAGTACTAATGTGCTGAATAATTTTTTAACTTTCTATTGACAATTTTCCTTTGTTGTGATATTATAAAAACAGTTAGTAAACAATGCCGTTGTTTACTAAACAAAAAGGCAAAAAGGAAAGAACTATGAAAAGAACAATTATAGCTATCGTGTGTGTATTGATGGTTGCTTGCTTAGGTTTTGTAATATTTATAACCGTGCAAGATAAAGGGCAAAGCAGCAGCGCTGAATCAACCGTCGGCAATCAATCTTCAATCGAAAATCAAGAACCGGAATATAGCGGAGAAGAAGAAAATTACGTTGCTTCGGATACGGTTTTATCTTTTTCAACAGATGATAAAGATAAAATAATTCTCGAGCCGAATTTTGACGTAAGTTTGTATACTCAAAGCGCTGGCACGGCTATTGTTCCCTATCAATTTTTTGCAAGCGGAATGTGTTTGCAACGCGATGCAATTAACCGCATTTGGGGGGATGCAAAAAACGCAGAGCATATAGCGGTAGAAATAAAAGGCAACGTTTATTACGGAAATGTAGTAAACGGCAAATTTGAAGTTTATTTGCCAAAGATGCAAGCGGGTGGGCCGTATGATTTAACTTTTATTACCGAAGCGGGAAGAAAGGTTTTATCAAACGTATATATCGGCGAAGTATTTTTATTAAGCGGTCAGTCTAATATGGAATTTCAACCGCAACACGCGGGCGACGTTTTAAAAGACTTATATTCTACTTCCGCTTGCGTTAACGATCAAATTCGCATGTTACAAATAGGTTGGTTAACGCCTAACGCGCCCACTACGGACGTTATGAATTATTGTCAATGGCAAAGCGCAAACCAAAGCACAATACCTAATTTTACCGCGGTTGGTTATATTTTTGGCAAGCAAATGCAAGAAGAATTAAATTGCCCCGTAGGGTTAATTTCCAACCCCGTTGGCGGTTCTAGCATAGAATTTTGGCTTAGCGAAGCAAACTATAACAAGGTTCAAGAAAGTTACGCTACTTATACAGACGGCACTACCATTTTAACCCCGTGTTTGGGCTATAATGGAATGCTTTACCCCTTAACTGGGCTAAACGTAAGGGGCGTGGTTTGGTATCAAGGCGAGAGTAATGCTTTTGGCACGGAAGAATATTACGATATTGCGTTAGAAATTTTTATGAATCAATGCAGGGATATGTTCAATAACGAACAGCTTGCATTTACTTTATGTGAACTTGCGCGCTATGAAGGCAATCCTTACGCGTATAGTATCGTTAACGAAAGAATAAATTACGTTGCTCAAAAGGATGATTATTCCGTTGTTGCCAGAAACTTAGACCTTGGCGACTGGTACGATATTCACCCCAAGGATAAACGTGAAATAGGAAGAAGAACTGCTTACGAAACGTTAAGAAATTTCTTCAATAAGCAAAAAGAAGCGCCGGTTACTATTGATAGGTATACTTTTAACGAAGATGGAAGCGTTAGTATAGAACTTTCTTGTGAAGCGGATATCGTAAACGGAAGCAACGGTTTTGAAGTTTACGTAAACGGAAAATATACTTATACTTGCGACGCCCAAATCAGCGGAAAAACCTTAACGCTAACTGCCAACGGAACTATCACTAAAGTAAGATACGGTTATACTTGTAAAATGACTGAAGCCGTTAAAAACGACGTAAGTAAAATGGTAACGGTATACGATAAAAATGGATTCCCATTAGATTTATTTATGATTGCTAATCCTTTAGCAGGCGACGCAAACTTACCAGATGCTCCCAGCTTGTCTGCTGGTTACTGCGATAGCGGATATCAAATAAGCGTGGAAGAGCAAAGTGGTGCATACGTTATAGACAAAAAGGCGTCTGCCGGTCAATGGACGGCTGCAATGCTAACCGTTGCGGATTATAATAGCGCATACGATTTGTTAAGTATTAAACTCACTACGGAAAACGTAAAAAATCTTACAATACAGTTAACGGTTGGCGGTGTTAGCGCGTCAGGTTCGCCATACACTATGTATATAGTATTATACCAGGCAAACGTTTCAGACGGAGAACATGAAATCAACGTCGATTTAAACAATATTGCAATGCTAAATGAATCTTGGCAAGTTATACCGAATTCAAGCGTTAAAGATTATGAAATTAAAACAATCGCATTCTCTTTAGATACGGCGGTAGAAGTTACTTCGCTTGTTAAACAGGATTCTTCTTGCACCGTTTCTGACGTAACTTTTAAGGCTAGCAAAAACTAATAATTAAGTATAGTTAAAACAAAAAGGCTAACGTAATTTTTTCGCTAGCCTTTTTACGTTAATAAAAATTTATTTAGAGTAAAGTTTAGTGGTTTTTATTTTTAAAATATTAGATAATCACGCTATAGGCAGTTTTTTTTAAAAAAATATCCCCAAAAAAATAACGTAAAACACAATAAATAGATCTTTAAAATATTTCATAAGCGTTTTTAAAAATTGATAAAAATAAAAAGTTGTGCTATAATGCTAACGTAAAGGAGATTTTTTATGGACGCGTTATGGATAATGCTTAAAAACGTATTATTATTCGTTGCTTACGCTTTGCCGGGTTTTATTCTTGTAAAAAGTAAAGCGCTAAAAACGGGCGAAAGTATATCGCTTTCT
This sequence comes from Christensenellaceae bacterium, assembly GCA_045596285.1. Taxonomy (GTDB): domain Bacteria; phylum Bacillota; class Clostridia; order Christensenellales; family Borkfalkiaceae; genus HGM11416. The sequence goes on from JAZOCA010000130.1 coordinate 25,577, forward strand.
AAATTGCTAACGTACGTTGGCATGCCTTTTTTAATTTTATCAAGCGTGCTGAGCATAGAACTTACCAAAGATTTTACAAAAACCGCTATTGTCGCGTTTGTTTTTTGCCTTTTAATAACCTTTGCTTTTTTCTTTTTAACTGCATTGTTAACGGCAAAGGAAGCAAATTACAAAAAACGTGGAGTAATGCGCTTTGCAATGACCTTTTCTAACAACGGATTTTTGGGAATTCCGCTTGCAATTGCAGTTTTTAAAAACGATCCTTTTATAATATCAGTCGTGCTGGTGTTCAATCTTGTAAATAACGTAATGCTGTATACTATGGGCGCGTACTTGATTTCCGGCGATAAAAGTAAAATAAGTTTTAAAAAGGCAATATTTAACCCAGTATTTATTTCTTTTATCGTGGGAATAGTTTTAAACCTGCTATCGGTAAAACGTTACGTGCCAGAAGTGGTTAGTTTTTGCGACGGGTTAAAGAATATAGTAACGCCACTTTCAATGACGATATTAGGGGTAAAACTCGCCGACGTTCCCATAAAATCACTTTTTAACAGTAAAAGCGTTTATTACGTTTCTTTAATAAAAATAATAGTGATGCCGATAGTATGCGTGTTTTTAGGGTTTGTTCTTATTAAGGCATTTTCAATACCGCAAGATGCGATTTACGCTTTCTTTATTTCTTTTGCCGTACCAACTGCTTCGCTTGCAACAACTTTTGCAGATCAGTTTAACGGCGATACGGCAACTTCTGTTTCTTGCACGTTAGGGAGTACGCTTTTATCGGTTATAACCATACCCATACTGTTTTATTTATTGAATTTAATTATACCATTTATTCTTTAATAAAAAATGAAAGTCGCGCTAACAATGCTATAGCGCGACTTTTTTACATAAATTATGAGATTATTATTAAAGAATATCGTTTGCTATCTTCTTCGCGTAATAAAAAATTCAAGTTGCAATCACCATATACTTCTTTTAAAATAGCAAGTGTTTTTTCCCTTTCTTTAAACAGTTTGGCTGTAAGCGGTATGCGGATTTTTACCTTCTTATCAAGGATGAGTTTTTTATCTATTTTTACAAGTAAAAAAAGATAGGGAATAAAGCGGTTGGAAATGACTCTGTAAGAAGGGCGGTATTCTTCGTTGAATTTTTTTGAATGGCGAATCGCCGGGTAGTTTAGGTTTTTCCATTCGCTATAAAAAGAGCAAAAATTATCGTAGTTAAATGGAAGTTGTTTGGCTAAAATAAGATCTTTTAAAACCGCAAGTTTATTTTGCAAAAGATAAACCCCCTTTTCTTCTTTTTTAGCAGAAAGAAAAAACAGTTTAGCAAGAGTTTTACTCTTTAATCCCTTGTTTAAAATTCCTAAATATACACGCGAATAATCTCCGTCTAATTTTTCTATTTGACAATCAGTTGGTTTTAATTCGTTATATTCGCAACTTAAATATTCTTCTGCCTTTTGCAAAGAAGAAATAAGATGATCGCACCCAAACGCGCTGTGAAATAAAAATTTGCATAGGTCTTCAAGTTGCATATTAGGGTAGCGATAAAAATGATTTAAGATATTTTTTTTCGTTTTTGTATATTCCTTCATAACACACCTTTATAAAAGATGATTTAAGTATAACATCATAATGCCGTTTTGGCAACCAAAATAAGACTTATAAAAAAAATAAATAAAAAAAGTGGGGTTAACTGTGTTATAGCCCCACTTTTTTATTATTTTATCGTAACGGGAATATTCTTGCTTGAAGAAATTTCACAGCCAAGAATAACTTTTATAGCCCATAAAACTTCTTTGCAATCTACTGAAGATGGAAGGTCTTTGGTTATGCTATTAATAAAACTATCTATCACTCCAGAGTTGGTGCGTAAAATTTCTTTGCCAAATTTTATTTCTTCGCCCGATTTCTTTTTAATTACAAGTGGAAAATTAGGATCTTTATGAATAAAGGCAATTCCTTCGCTACCGTAAATAGTAGTAGAGTTATCGCTTTCGCCGTAATAGGTCCAACTTGCACATACCGTACCTATAACGCCACCTTTCGTTTTAAAAATACAAATGGCGTTATCTTCAACGTCTATGGGTTTTTCTGAAGGATATTTTTTATCTAAAGTGGTAAAGGAAGCGTAAACTTCGCATATTGTATCATTTAAAAGATATTGTAAAAGATCTGTTTTATGAACGCCTAAATCAGCCATTGCACCAAGCGCTGTTTTTTGCTTGTTAAAAAACCAGTTAGAACTTCCTTTATCAACACTCCAGTTTTCTGGGCCACCGTGCCCAAAAGTGCTTTTAAAAGTTAAAACCTTGCCTATAGCGCGATTATCAAGCATTTCTTTTGCTTTTATATGTGCGCAATCAAAACGTTGATCGTGCGCTATCATTAGTATTTTGCCGGATTTTTCTTGAGCTTTTATCATATCTTCGCACTCTTCTACGCTCAAGGCCATAGGCTTTTCGCAAAGCACGTGCTTACCGGCGTTTAATGCTTTAATAGTAACGCTTGCGTGAAAACAGTTTGCAACGCAAACGCTTACAGCGTCTATTTTTTTATCATTTAAAAGGTCGTCTATGCAAGCGTATGCAATGCCGCCGTATTTATCGGCTAGATTTTTTGCTCTTTCGTGCACGCAATCGTAAAATGCGTATAAGGCTACGTTTTTGTTGCTTGCGTATTCAGGTGCGTGTCTGGTTTGGGCAATGCTTCCACAACCAACTATTGCCACGTTTATTTTTTTCATATTAAAAGTAGGTCTATAGGTCGATTATCGAGCAAAATCGATTTATATTTGCGATTGTTGGGTGCTTTCTTCGCGTTTAATAACTATTCTTTTTACAAGTTTAATGTCGCTAACGGAAGAGCCTATCATAATTTCAAAATCGCCGTCGTCTACCTGCCATCTGTTTAGCGCGGTGCTGTAATATGCGAAACAGCGGTAGTTAAGGGGGATGGTAATTCGTTTTGTTTCACCAGCCTTAATTAAATCTTTAGAAAAGCCTTTAAGTTCTTTTTCGGGGCGTGCTACCGTGCAAAATACGTCCTTTACGTAAAGTTGAGAAACTTCTTTAGCATCTACGTTAGAAGTGTTAGTTATATCGTAGCTTACTTCGTAATCGCATTTACCTTTTTGCGTTACGGTTAGGTTAGAATATTCAAAATTAGCGTAAGAAAGGCCGTGGCCGAATGGGAATAGAACGGGAACGTTAAAAGTATCGTAGTATCTGTAACCCATAAATATTCCTTCGGTATATCTTTCGCTAAAGGGGTGGGTAATATTTTTAACTGGGCAATCTTCAAGCGATAAAGGATAAGTTTCGCTAAGTTTACCGCTTGGGCTTACTTTGCCAATTAAAATTTTAGAAAGGGCTTCGTTTACCCCTTCGCCTGAATATCCAGCTAAAACAACTGCGCTAACTTTATCTATCCAAGCGCTCATATCAATTGCGCTACCTGCATAAAGCACTACGATAACGTTTTTGTTGTATTTTGCGGTGTTGATAATTAATTGTTCGTGCATGAAGGGAAGTTTGATGTTTTTTCTATCAAACCCTTCGCTTTCTATACCGCCGTCATCACCAAGGCATAAAATTACGCTATCTGCGTGGTAAGCGCTTTGATAAACCGCCTTTGTTCTATGCGTATCGCCGTTTGGAAACATCAGCGCGCTAACGTATTCAACGCTTGCATTTTCGCCTAAATCTTCTTTAATAAGGTCTGCAAGATTTTTCTGTTTATAATCTGTTTGAACGTAAGCCGAACCGCCCCCGCCGATGGGTGGATTTTCTGCAAAATGTCCGCAAACGCTAATCTTTTTGCCCGTTAACGGCAAAGCGTTTTCGTTTTTAAGAAGAACAATTCCTTCTTTGGCGATTTCAACCGCGTTTTGGTGGCGTTGTTCTTTAGTCGTTGAAACCTTCTTTTTTGCTTGACACTTTTCAATAAGATTAAGCATATTTTGGGCGCAAAAGTCAATTTGTTCCTCGCTTACGTAGCCCATTTCAAGCGCTTTTTTTAGGCTGTCGAAGTGATTTTGGCAGTAGGGCATAACAAGGTCTAAAGTGGCGATAATCGACTTATATGCCGATCTATACGCGCCCCAGTCTGAAACGATAACCCCTTTAAAACCAAAATCATCACGAAGGTAGTCTTTTAAATATTTTTTATTTTCAGCAGCATAAACGCCGTTAATAAGATTGTAACTGCACATAACGGTATATGGTTGCGCTTCAACTGCTTTTTCAAATGCGGGAAGATATATTTCTCGCAGAGTTCTTTCGTCTATTTCGCTATTATGGTATAGGCGTTCGGTTTCGTAATTGTTTGCAAGATAATGTTTTAAACTCGTGCCAACCTTTTTATCTTGTACGCCTTGGATATATTCTTTTGCCAAAGTTCCCGCAAGAAAAGGATCTTCAGAAAAATATTCAAAGTTTCTTCCGCAAAGGGGTGTTCTTTTCATGTTTACACCCGGGGCTAAAAGAACGTCTACGTTATTATCTATACAGTCGTCTGCAATAGTAGATCCGTCTAAATAAGCACATTCTTTATTCCAAGAGTTTGCTAAGGTAGAAATATTGGGCATTGCGGTTGCTTTAACCGTTTGGTCGTTTTCGTCCACTTTCCTTAAGCCGTTAGGTCCATCGCTTAAATGAAGAACGGGAAGTTTGCCGTTGGCATCATAAGTGTGCCAGAAATCTACGCCACAAAGTAATTTTATCTTTTCGTCTAACGTAAAATCTTTCAAATTATATTTCATATAAGTAACTCCTTTATTGTTATTGCCGCATTCCTTTTTTGCCTTTGTCTAAGCGTTCTTATAATTTAATGATAGCATATATTTTTTGCGAATAATTAACAATTTTGCTTTGTTTTATTCTCATTTTATGATATAATGCAAAAAAAACACAAGTAAAACAAAAAAGTGCAAGGAATAAAATGTTAAACTTTTACGAAGAACACAGAAGCGGTAATTCGGGTTTTATGGTAAGTACAAAAGGCTCGCTGACTTTTCCGCCACATTTTCATCAAAACGTAGAAATACTTATTATGTTAGAAGGAAGTCAACAAATCACGGTAGGCGGTAATTCTTTTATTGCAAAAATCGGTTCGGTGGTTGTAATAGATAATTTTGTTGTTCATTCTTACGGCGAAGGCGAAACAAAGGAATATTACGCGCTTATTTTGCCATACGATAAAGTGGAAGAGTTTAACCGTTTGCGCCGTGATATGGTGTTGAAGCAAATTCACGTTGAAGAGAGTGATTTCGCACTCTCGATTGCGCAAATCATTCGCGAGCATTTAAACGAAAACGCCACCGAATATCAAAGGGATTGTGCAGTGAACTTAATCATGGCGTTAATTTTAAAAAAATGTGGATTAACGCAAGGTGAACGCGGAAGTGAAAACGGGCTAATACATAAAATTTTATCTTTTAGCCAAGAACATTTTAAAGAAAATATCAGTTTAAAAAGCGTAGCCAAAGAACTGGGTTATGCCGAAGGGTATTTATCAAGAGTTTTTCATCATTATTTTAAAGAGAGTTATCCGCGCTACGTAAACGGTTTAAGGTTAAATTATATTGAACGCGAACTGCAAAAAAAGGAAAAAAACGTTACCGAACTTATTTTTGAAGCGGGTTTTAATAGTTTTCAAACCTATTACCGTTCTAAACAATTGATAGGCAATAATGCCGATCTTTAAACAGTCGCTTGATTTTTAAGTAAAAAACAAAAACCTGCTAACGTAAAGAATTTCTAACTTCCTTTTTTAGTTAATTTAGCGACGTGCAAGTAATAAAAGGAACAATCATTTTACAAATGTGAAAGTGATAAAAAGCATGAAATTTTCTTTTTGCGCCTATTATAACAATTGCTAAAAATGAATAATGCGAAATTTTCTAGCGCCTTGCTGTGCAGGGCGTTTTTTTCTTGCACAACAGTAAAAAGGGGTTACGAAAAAACAAAAGGTCAAAAGGTAAAACTAAAAATCATCTTTCAAAACTATCGTATACCCACCTTTTGCTTCAAAAGTCTTATAGATATAACAAAACGTCAATAAAAATGCAGTATTTTATCGTTTTATGGGATAAAAAAACACAACAAAATCAAAGTAAAAAATTTTTAAATACAGTACAAAAGCACAATATTACAAAACATAACCCCCTTGACAGTTCTTTTATGTGATTGTATAATTGAAACAAGGTGAAAAAGAAAAGCACCCTTTGGCGAAAAAATTAAAGATAACGAAAACAAGCACAAAAACTATTTTAGCAATTAAGAAATTATAAGGACAAAGAAAATGAAAAAATTCACAGTTGCAATAATAGGTTGCGGTTCGCGTGGGGCAGAAGCCTACGGAAGAGAAATGTTCGAACAAAAAAACAAGTTCGAAATAGTATCTCTTTTCGACGTCCGCAAAGAAAAATTAGATAAATACGGCGCCGTATTCGGCGTAAAAGATGAAAACCGTTTTTTAACCGAAGAAGAGTTTTTTGAAAAACGCCGAGCAGACGTTGTAGTTATCGCGTCGCTTGATAATGACCACGTTCGTCAATGTGAAAAGGCGCTTGCGCTTGGCTACGACGTTCTTATAGAAAAACCTATTACGGGTAGCGAATTTGAATGTGAAAAACTTCTTAAAGCATATCGTAAATACGGCGGAAAGGTAGTCGTTTGCCACGTTTTACGTTATGCGCCCGCATATATTAAGGTTAAAGAACTGTTGGACTTAGGCATTTGCGGAAATCTTGTTATGATAGATTCTATCGAACAAGTTTGTTATTGGCACCAAGCGCATAGTTTTGTTCGTGGAAACTGGCGAAACAGCGAAGAAAGTTCGCCTATGATATTGCAGAAGTGTTGCCATGATTTAGATCTATTGCAGTATTATGCTTCAAGTAAATGCGATACCATTTCATCAATAGGCGATTTACGTCACTTTAGAAGGGAAAATCAACCCGAAGGCGCTTCGGATAGATGTACCGAATGTAAATACGTTAATTCTTGCGTATACAGCGCGGAAAGTATTTACGTAGGCAACTGGAAGAGCGTTGGCTCGCCTGAAAACTGCTGGCCGTATAACGCGATAACAACAGCATCTCCGTTAACCGAAGAAGCAATACGCGAAGCGATAAAAACAGGTCCTTACGGCAGATGTGTTTACGCTTGCGATAACGACGTAGTAGATAATCAAATAGTGGCTATGACCTTTACGAACGGTATAACGGCAAACTTAAGAATGACGGCGTTTACCGCAGGTGGCGGTAGAATTATGAAATTTTACTGCACGCACGGGCAGATAGAATTAAACGACGCAGAAAACAGAGTATACGTTCGTAAATTCAACCAACCAGAAGAAATTATAGACGTAAACGCTTTACTAAGTGAAGGCGGGCACAACCACGGCGGTGGAGACGGCGGGATAATAAAGGATTTTTACAACGTTTTATGCGGTGAAGAAGAAGCGCCCACCCGCTTAGAAGGTTCTATAGAAAGCCATATAATGGCAATTAGAGCTGAAGAGTCAAGAAAGCAAGGTGGCATTTTATTAAAAATAAGAAAGAATAAATAAGGTTTACGCATGGAAACTTAACCGATTTTTCGGTAAAAGATATAGGCTGTTTGCAAAGGGATTAAATATATTTACGTTTTGCAAAAAAAGGCCGAAAATAAAAAATATAGGAGAAAATTATGAACAAAAAAACTTTAGTGTTAGTCTCTCTTCTTCTAACTTCATGCATTTTGTTTAGCGCTTGTGTTGGAAAAAAGGACAGCAGTTCTGGCTTAAGCGGCGTTAATGACGCTCCTAAAAGTTATCAAGAAAGCATTAACGTAGGCTCAAACGAAGTTAAAGTTTACGGTAGTGGTCAAGAGCCCTCTTCAGATTATATTACCGTAGGGTTTGATGAAACTAACGATTTACTTTACAATAACGAATATCAAGGATGGGTTGTGCTTGAAGAACCACTATTAGGCGGATTGCCTTCGGTTGGTTATAAGGGCAATCTTCCCGAAGTAAAAGCGGTTTCGCTTTCTACCGGTTGGTCTTGTTTTGAAGCAACTCCCGGAAATTTCGATTGGACCGCTATGGATGAAACCATTGAATACTGGGTAGGGCAAGGTAAAACCATAAACATGCGTCTTTGTACTGACGGTTTAGAACTTAACCAAGGCGTTGTAAACGGATGCCCGGAATGGTTATTCCACGAACCCTATAACGTGCCAAAAGTTATCAACCAGGGCGATATTTTTGCAGATCTTTCTAGCGTAGTATATCAAACGGAATTGCGTAGATTCCTAAGTGCTTTTGCCAAGCATTACACAAGCGAAGATTATCCATATCGCGATGCTATTGAAGTTGTAGAATTACGCGGTTACGGCATGGTTGGCGAATGGCACTCAGGCTGGAATACGTATAACAGTATTGAAGAAAGAACGGCTGCTCTTTGCGAAACTATAGACGCGTGGCGTGAAGCGTGGGGCGATAAGCTTTTAGTTTTATCTTGCACTTACGAATTCTTAAATAATATGTGGGGCGTTAACAGCGCGCAAACCTACGAAGACTTTATGTACTGGATGGGTTACGATTACGCTCTTACTTTAGATAATATTACTTTCCGTCGTGACGGTATCGCGTTTGCTCTGCAACAATGGGATCAAAGAATGGCAACCGATTATTACTATCTTAACACAGGGCTTCCTTTGTTTGGCGAAATCGGCGATGGTTATCACAAACACACTGAAGACGATTCTTATCCTTTATTTGAAGCGATGAACGAAGCTCTTCACAAATGGAAAGTTAACTATAACACCGTTATTGGTTGGGTTGCGCAGGACTTCGATATCGTTATTAAAAACGAAGAAGAGCATATTGAGTACTTCAACAGATACCAAGGTTACAGATTAGTTCCCGATCAGGTAAACTATTCTGCAAACGTAAAAGCGGGCGATAAGTTCTACTTTAACTCTTTCTGGTCTAATAAAGGCGTAGGTAGATTATGGGTAGATCACGATTTAACCGTATATTTTGAAAACGAACTTGGTCAAACGGTATATAGCGGTGCGGATGCAAGATTTACCCCTACTGCAATCAACGGTGGCGAAAGCCATTACTTCAACCTTTCTTATTCTCTTCCCGAAAATTTAGAAAAGGGTACTTACACCGTTAAGTTCGCTATAACGGATAAAGAAGGTAAGCCTGCAATCGAAATGCCTATTTCAGGCAATGACGGCGCTAAAAAATACTATTTAGGTCAAGTTACTGTTGGTGATAATCCCGCAAGTGATATTGCGGGTATGGATGACTTAGGTTCTTCTACTTCATTTACCGCAGTAGGCAACGGCAAAATAACTAATAGATTAGTTAACGTAGACGGAACTAAGGCTATCGTTGGCGAAGGAAGCGCAGTTTTTGCAAAGGGCAAAAAATTAGAAAACGGCAAAACCTATTATATTTCCTTTGATTACAAGGCAAACAAGGCTAAAAAAGATATAACTATCACAGATAGCAGTAGATATTTAGTAGGCGCTTATTCAGATAAAGCGGGCTGGGGAGATAGTTACAGTTGGTTAGACGTTTCAAATAATATAAGTCACAGAACGGCAACTATAAAAGTTCCTAACGACGGCAACGAATATTACGTAGCATTTGGCGGTGAGAACGACGTTGCTCAAATTGCAATCGATAACGTTTGCGTAGCGTCTGCAAACAATCTAAATCCGGAATTTAGAATTAACCCCAACTATACCGAAAATAAGGGTAACGGCGTTTACGAAATTAAAAGCACTATTAACCAAAACTGGGCTCAAGGGTTACAGCTTAAACAAAAACTTGATTCATATTCAACCTATATGATCACTTTTGACGCTCAAACTGTAACGGAAATTTCTGGTGGCGGTTTCTTCTACGTAGCGCTTGTAGATCCTTCTATGAACTACGACGTTAAGAAAGAATCTATCAAAGCTTTCACAGAAGATAGAATAGGATCTTTCTGGACTCCCGCAGATTACGGATATATGCAGTATTCTTATCTTTTCACAACTGAAGAATACACTGATGACTGGCATTTGGTATTCGGCGTAAGAAATAGGGGCGCGGTTTCTATTAAAAACGTTAAACTCACAAAGATAAGCACTGATTACACTTATGATGCAGATGATATTAAAAACGCTCATAACGTAGTTCCAAACAAGAACATCAACGTTGATGAAAACGGTTTAGTAGAAAACTTTGAAGCAGGCGTATTCAACGGTGGAGCAATGTTCCCCGGTATGTCGATGGGTGTTATCAAACGCGGTACTCACGTTATTAGCGGTAACTATTCTTGTTACGTAGAAAACTACAATACTTTACATCAGTTCTATGAATTTAACGTATTCTGCCAGACTAACCTTGCAGACGTAAGATTCTCGCCCAACACGACGTATAGGGTACGCTTTAAATTTATGGTAATTGCAGACGTTAAACCCGAAGAAGGCGGGCAGTTCTATTGCTTAGCTCGTGAAGACGGCTCTTTTGCCCACGATAAAGGCATATTCGAATGGAAGAGCGGTTATGAAGTTGGCGAAGTATATTCGGTAGAATATGAATTTACAACTGGGCCTGCAAGCAACTATTACTTCATGTGGGGTGTTCACTGGTATGGTGCTATCGCTATAGACGACATTACTTTTGATAAAGTAGACGTTCCTACCGGTCAAACCACTCCTATAGTAACAAAAGGTCACGCTTACGAAATTACTCAAGACGTTTTATATAAACGTTAATTAAAAATCAACACGCCACGGCTAACCCGTGGCGTGGTAAAAAAGGCTTTGCACGGAAGATGAAAAAAGTTCTTTTAGTTACTTTTTTATTAGTTTAAAGAAAATTTAGTCCTTTGTGCATTGCTATAAAAAAATAATATTTAGGAGAACAAAGATGAGTTTATTAAAGAAAAGTTTAACTTTGCTTTTAGCGTTAATCACCGCATTTTTAGCCTTTGGTTGTACCGGTGGAGGGAATAATACTTCTAATAACAACAGCGAAGACGATACCTTTGGCGGAGATTCAACAGGTAAAACGATAGTTCGTTTCTATTCGTTTAACGATACCAAAACCAACGCTGAATTAAAGCAGGCGTTAGAAGAAGATTTTTACGTAAAATATCCCGATATTCGCGTATCAACCGAAATTTCAACAGGTTCTTTCTACACAAACCTTCTTAACGACTTTGCTGGAAATACCGAAGCGGACGTATTCGGTATGGAACCCGGTGAAATTTATCCCTTCCTTGCGGCTAATTATCTTGAACCTTTAGATTCTTATTTTGAACAATCTGAAGAAGTAAAACTTTCAGACGTATGGGAAATTAACAAAGAAGCTTACGCTTACGATTCTTCAAGCAAGGCGTTTGGCGCTGGTAAAACCTATGCTGTTATGAAAGACTGGACGACCGACTCTATGCTACTATACAACAGAGCGTTATTTACTCAAGAACAACTTGCATTAATCGAAAAAGACGCTGATGGCGACGGTATTGCAGATCCTTTAACTTTTGAACAGTTTGAACTTCTTTGTTCACAACTTATTAAACGTTCAGGTTCTAATATCACTCAGTATTCATTCCTTCCTGGCCTTGCAGAAGCAAAGGTTTTAGCACAGTTCATAACAAATGCAGGTCTTTCTTGGTTTGATCCTAACAACGGCTATAAATCTACCTTCAACAATGCGGCAACCAAAGAAGTAGTTAAGTATTATTACGATATTTTAGGTATGAACGAAGTTAATAACGTAGGGTCTACCTTCTATCCCTTATTCTCACAGGGTAAAGTTGCAATGGTAATGGGCGGTTTATACTGCGTAGAAGCATACGGCTTAGATAGGTTAGATTTAGGCGTTGCTTATCCCCCCGTTAAAGAAGCGGGTATGGAAAGTAAACCTTACACCACCGGTTGCGTAGGTTTTGCAATTTCTTCAAGATCAAAAGTTAAAGATGCAGCGTTTAAATTTATTGAATGGTATTTACAATATTACGGTGAAAAAGATTCTAAAAAGTGCAATAACTTCCCCGCGCTTAAATCTTACGCAGAAGATATGTTAAATCCCGAAGTAAACACCAACCCCACCAGACTTAAAGCAACTCAAATATTCCACGCTTCTCTTTCTAAAGCAGTTGTTATAGATCGCAACCCATACTGTTCACAAGCATCGTTAGAAAATATTGAATTTACTTATACGGGCGAATATCTTGAAGGATCTATGTCTTTTGATGAATTCTGCGATACTCTCGATTACGAAATAAATAAGCGCGTACGTCAAGCACAACAGGCGGAAGGACGTTAACTTCTTTCTGTCGCCGTAGGCTTAGCTAAAAGATAATTTAGTTCGGTTTTTGCAAGCGATTAAAATTTAACGCTAAGCCTGCGCTATTTATTAGTAGGCCACTTGTTTTATTAACATAATCGGAGATATGATATGAAGCGTAGAAAAATAACGATTTTACAATTTTTTATGTATATAAGTCCGTGGCTTTTGGGTTTTTCGGTTTTTGGAATTTTTCCACTCGTTTATTCTTTTTACATGAGTTTTCATTCCTATCAGATGGTAGGTAAGCCCGTTTACGTAGGTTTTCAAAATTTTATAGAACTTTTCACTATGGAAAGATTTTTCTATAAAACTTTTGGCAACACGTTCACTTTTATGGGCGCTACAACGGTGCTTGGGCTTTCTATAGGTTTGATATTTGCATTGATGATAAATTCCGTTCCCAAAATGCGAAGATTTTTTCAAACGGTTTATTATTTGCCCGCAATTCTTCCCTTTATAGCAGGCACTATGCTTTGGGAATCAATGTATGCAAAATACGGTATTTTAAACAGCGTTTTAGCAACGATTGGAAAAGAATCGGTTAAATTTTTAAGCACGGATAACGCCATGAAAAGTTTAATAGTAATGGCGGTGTGGGGCGGTATAGGTGGTAAAATTACAATGTTCTTACCAGCTATTGCAAGTGTGCCAAACGAACTTATGGAATCTATGGATTTAGACGGGGCTAACGGCTTCGATAAGTTCTTCCACGTTACGTTACCTATGATAAGCCCTACGATTTTCTATTTATTGATAATGGATATTATCGGCGGTCTTCAGGCATACGGACCTATGATGATGCTCGGTGGCGGTACTGCTACTATGACTGCAACGTTACAAATTTACAACTACGCAATGGTAGACCATATGATGGGGTATGCAAGTGCGTATGCGTGGATAGTGTTCGTTATAGTTTTAGCCGTAACTTACGTATTCTTTAAGTTCGGCGGAGCTAAAGTTTATTATGCGGATGGTGATTAAGATGACGGAATATAATACTTTAAACATGAAAAAACCGAAATCTTTCGTCACTAAAAAGAAACACGAAAGAAGAAAAAACGTGCTCTTTTACGCAATACTTGTTATGGTTGGCGTTGCAATGGTATTGCCCACTTTCGTAATGATAACTTCGTCGCTAAAAACATACGACGAATATTACAGTTTAACTTTTAAATTTTTACCTACGATTTGGGCTTTTGATAACTATTCACGCGTATTTCAGGCAAACGCCGATTTCTTCTTGTGGATAGGAAACACTTTATTCCATATGGTAACAAGCACTCTTATTTGTACTTTAAGCACGATTTTCGTCGCTTACGGATTTGCAAAGTTTAGATGCAAAGCGGCGGATATTTTATTTATCGTATTGCTTGCAACCATGATGATTCCTTGGGCGGTTACCATGATACCTTCCTATATTATTTGGGCAAGACTTAAAATGACGGATAGTTATCTTCCGTTAATTTTGCCAAGTATAGGCGGTAGCGCGTATTACGTGTTTATGTTTAAACAAAATATGCGCGGTATTCCCAACGAAATTATTGAAGCAGCCGAAATAGACGGCGCTAACTCTTTTAGAAGGTTATGGACGATTATAGTTCCCAACATAATTCCCGCGATAGTTACTATGGTTTTATTTACTGCCATGGGTATTTGGGGGGATTACTTAGGCCCGTTAATTTATTTAAGAACGCCCGAAAAGTTTAATATCTCTTTAGGGCTTAATATGTTAAGGGCTCAAACGGAACAGGGTAAGCAAGATACACCCATGCTTATGGCTGCTAGCGTTTTAATGGCTATTCCTTCAATCGTTATGTATTTTACCGGTACGAAGATTTTCCAAAAGGGTATTTCCCTTCAAGGGGGATTAAAAGGATAATGAAAAAAATAATTTTTGATACCGATATCGGCGGGGACTGTGACGATACCGGCGCGCTTGCCATACTTCAACAAGCGCAAAAGGCAAATCTGGCTAAACTTTTAGCGGTTACCGTTAGCACTTCAAGCCCTTATGCTTGCGGTTGTGCAGACGCGATAAATCGCTATTATAACAACGTTGTGCCCATCGGGCAAACAGATGGTGTTCCACCGGGGGAAGACGTAAATTTCTTTCCGCAATCTTACGGGGCGCATATTGCTAACAAGTTTGAAAATTCTTATACCCCAAAGGGCGCTAAAAAACCCGAAAATGCAGTAAAACTCCTTCGTAAAATTCTTGCAAACAATCAAGGGGATAAAATAACCTTGGTCGTTGTGGGATGCAATATAAATATCGCAGGGCTTCTTGAAAGCGGGGCAGACGAAATATCACCGCTTACAGGCATAGAACTAGTGAAAGAACAGGTTGAAGAAGTTTCGCTAATGGGGTGTTATTTCCCAACCGAACAAGTTCCCGAAATTTGGTTTGGAGATTTCAAGATGGAAGCGGAATGTAATATCAAAGTTGATATAAAGTCCGCTCAAACGGTGTTTAATCTTTGCCCAGTTCCCATCGTGGTAAGCCACTACCTTATAGGTTGGTATATTCACACGGGCGGAATACTTATTAAAACGCAAGAAAAAAATCCCGTTGCCGAATCGTACAAAGTACATTCTAACGGCAACAGGGATAGTTGGGATCCTATTTCTGCGTATTACGCAGTTTATGGTTTAGGCGATATTTTAACCGCTGAAAAACGCGGAAAGGTAAGAATAGACGATAATGGTATTTCTACTTTTGAAGAAGATCCTAACGGTTTACACGTTATACTTGAATGTGAAGATTATAAAAAGGCGGAAGGTGTGTTAGATAGCGCCATGCAGGGAATTTAATTTTTATCTGCATAGTTTTTGCTAAATTCCGTTGGCGAAGCACCCGTAATCTTTTTAAAAGCTTTGCAAAATTGCGCGGTGGAAGCAAATCCAACCATTTCGGCAATTTCGTAAACGCGTAAGTTTTTATTTGTAAGAAGTAATTCGCTGGCTCTTTTTATTCGCATATCTTGTAGGTATGCGTAGGGACTAATTTTCATAGTCTGTTCAAAAAGGGTGGAAAAATACGTTCTGGAAATACAGAGTTCTTTGCACAAAGAAGATATGGTAATAGGTCTGTGCAGATTAGTTTTCATATACATAAGCGCAGTATCTATTATAGATGAAGAAACGGTACGTGGCGAAACTCTTTCGCTGTTCAACTTTTTTGCGCAGTTAGAAAGTACGCTAAACGCCATAGAATTTACCGCAAGGGTAAAAGCGTGTTCGTTTTCGGGTTGCCCGTTCTTTATTATTTTAAGGTAATCCACAAGCGGGGCTATATCTTCTTGCAAAAAAGAAAAAACGGCAACTTTATTAGTAAGCCCGCACTGAGAAAATATTTTTTCTACGTCCGTACCCGAAAAGGCAAGCCAACAGTACGTCCAGTTAGTATTTTCTTCAGCGCCGTATTTAACAAGGTTTTGCGGGGTTATAAGAAATGCTTGCCCTGCGGATAGATGGTAAGTTTTACCGTCGCGAATAAAAGTTCCTTTACCGTTTAATACGAAATGAATTATGTGATTATATCTGTAACAAAGCACCGAATTAAAAGTGTTTCTGTTGTTCGTTTCTTCACCGAATTCACAAACGTTAAAGCCGGAAAAGGCAGGTTGATATTCTATAAAGGTTAACGTGTTTTCTTTATTGATAATATGCATAAAGAACAAAACTCCAACAAATTTTTGCAAATTGCAGATATATTGTAACACAAAAAGAACAAAAAAACAAATTATTAACAAAAGGTTTTAACGGTAAAAGCCGTAAAATATTAAAATTTATACCAAGCATACCTCGCTTGGGTAATAAAAAAGGGAGGAAATAAAAATGGCTCAAAAACGTGGTCGCATAGCTTTATTAGTTATGTCCATAGTATGCGCGGTTACATTTACAACTGGCATGCTTACCCTCAACGGCGGAACTGCGAAAGCAGCAGAAACCACATTGTACTCGGCTGATTTTGAGAATTTATCTGATGCGTCAACTGCAGACGATATATTTCAAAACACAGGGATTGCTGGCGGAAACAGATCTATAGTTACCGCACTTCCCAATTACATCAACGCAATCTATACTTTCTGGGATAACGGTTGTCAACACCAATCGCTATACCTTGATACAGGTAGAGGTATTTCATCAACCGACGTAAGTAAAACTTACAAAGTAGAGATGACTTATCAACACTTTGGTTACGTTGCAAATACAACACTTGGTTTACAAGGTCCTACCACCGGTGATTATAATTCAGCGCTTATTTTAAGGGCAGACGGAACTAGCCAAGTTGATAACTACGGTGCTGAACAGTTTGTTTCTGCAGGTAAAGCTGTTTTAGGCGCAGACGGTTGGTGGGATATTGAATTTACCTTTACCGGTACCGGCGGATACTTATTCCCCATCTTTTGGATGAATTCAAGCGATTACGCTAAAGCAAACGAAGAACTTAACACGGGTTTAAACCTTGCTGAATTTAAAGTTACCTGTGAAGACGCTACCGTTTACGAAATGAAGGTAAACGCAGGCATCGATACTAACGACGGTGTATACCAAGCATGTGCTTTTGCAGCAGCAGCTCCAGTTGTTTTAAAAACCATTGCAGGTACTGAAGGTATTAACGGAAAAACCTTAAAAGTTACCTATACATTCTGGGAAGACGGCGGTTGGCAAAATAACAATCTTTACAGCGATACGAATAGAATTAATCTCGTAATGGAAGCTGGTGAAGAATACGTTTTAAGATTTAAAACCAAACTTTTTGGCCACGCAAGGGAAAATTATATTATCGTTAAGCAATTAGACGCTGCAAACGGTTTTGCTCAAAAGGGCGAAGCGCAAGCGATTTTAAGAGCAGACGGAACTTTTGCTTTTGCAGACTATCAATCGGGCGATAGCCATACCTTAGTAGAAGGTAAATCTACCGTAACCGTTGCAAACGGAATTTTCGACGTAGTAATGGTGGTAAAAGGCTTAGGTTATAATTTCCAACTTATAGGAAATTACTGGTGTAGTGATCCCGTATCTGCAAACGCTAATCACGATACAGGTATGTATTTAGATGATTTCACTATCGCTAAATACGTTGAAGACTCTCCCGAAGACCCTGAAGTTCCCGAAGAACCCGAAGTTGATGAAAAGTACGACGTAGTATATTCACAAGACTTTAACAACGTTAGCGCTTCAACGTCAGGTAGTGACGCTATGTACCACGCAACAGGCTTTGCTGGCGCTCTTCACGAATTATCTATCGATACAACTGGTGTTAACGGAAGCAATGCTCTTAAGGGTATTTACACTTTCTGGGACAACGGTTGGCAACACGTTAGTATTTATACGGATACGGGTAGAGTAAATGTTACCATGGAAGATGGTAAAGAATATATCGTTGAATTTAAAGCTAAGCTTTTAGGTTCTGCATCAAGCGCTGTTATTAGATTTTTACAACTTGATCCTAATAATGGTTGGTCTATGATATCTGAAGATCAAGCAATCCTTAATAGCAACGGAACTGTAGATTTTTTCAATATTTCTGGTAATAGCTTAAATAGCGAAAACTGCTCTTACACAGTTGATGCAAACGGTGTTTACTCAGTTAAAGTAGCTATAAAAGGTTTAGGTCATAGATTCCAAATGCTTGGTAATATGTGTTCTTCTGATTATGCTGCATCAAATGAAAACCTTGATACCGGTCTTTTATTTGACGACTTTAAAGTATTAGTAGAAAAAGAAGAAACTGAAGAACCCGAAGTTGACGTAAGCGGAGATTACAGAGTAAGCTACGTTCAAGGATTTGAAAGCGTAGATAGTCTAACGTCAGGTAGTGATGCTATGTATCATGCATCAGGATTTGCTGGGGCTACGAAAGAACTAGTTATTGAAACTGAAGCTCCTATTAGTGGCAACAAATCACTTAAAGTAGTTCACGAATTCTGGGAAGATGGTGGTTGGCAAAAGGCAAACGCTTACCTTGATTCTGGTAGAACAAGCAATACTGCAAAAGATTCTATCTACCGTTTCTCTATGAAGGTTAAACCCTTTGGTCACTGGGCTATGCTTGCTATCGGCTTTGCTTACAATAACGACGCATCTAAAGACGTAATCTTTATTAAAGCAGATGGTTCTACTTCTGCAGACATTGCTTACAACGGTGCTTTAATTAAATACGACGTAACTGAAGAAAGCGGTGTTTACACGGTAGTTCTTTATATGTACGGTTGCGATAGTTATATCTTTAACTATTTCCACATGCAAGCAAGTGATGCTGCTTTAGCTAATAACGAAGCTACTGGTTTCTATCTTGATGATTATGAATTTGCAAAACAACTTAAGGCAGAAGGCGCAGGCTTAGATAAGAAAGCAGAATTCTATAACAAATACACCGGAGGCAACTTCATTACTAACGGTACTTTCACTTCTGTTGAAAGCGTTGCTATTAGTGATATAACTCTTTCTAACGATCAATACTCTTACGAAAACGGCGTTCTTACCGTATATGAAAGCGTATTAAAAACTTTAGATAACGGAACTTATACTCTTACTGCGGTTTCAGAAGCAGACGTTGCTGAAGTTACATTACTAGTAGATAACGTTGCTATGGGTTCAGTTTACGAAACAGATTTTGCCGGTATGCCCGCACTAAACGGTGGTCAAGAAGGTAACGATAACTTCTTCTTTAACAGCTATATGGATCCCGGTCGTTTCGATATTTATACCGTTGACGAAGGCGATAATAGATACGTTAAATTTGTAAAGAGTGAAGTTTCTGAAGCGTTTACTCAATTATTCCAATTCAATCCTAACCCAGGTAGACTTAACTGCTTAACTAAAGATAAATGGCACTCAATTAGCACTGATATTAAACTTGAAAATGTTAGTCAAATTGCTATTGATATTAGAGTTCACGAAGCTACTGCAGATCCTAACGCATACTATATGGAACTTGACCTAGTTAAGGGCGAACGCATTGACGATGGTAAACATAGTCCTTATGCAAGCTGGCAAGTAGTTGATAAGGGTAACGGCTGGTATACTCTTACCGTAAACTTTATGTTTACTGGCGAATATACCGATAACGCAGTTGCATACTTAATGTATAACGGCTGTCAAATTTCAGCAGAAAGCGCTTACTACTTTGATAATATCGTTGTTCAAAGCGAACTTATTCCTTACGTAGTTAACGGTAAGCAGGTTTACGACGTAGCTTCAAGCGAAATGCCTTACGCTATCATAGATTTATGTGGCGCGTTCGATATCTCTGCAATTACAGTTGGAGAAACCGCTTTAACTGCAGGTGTAGAATATACTACTAACACGACGCCTACCGGAACTACCAGAGTTAATTTTGCTAAGTCTTTCTTACAAAATTATTCTGTAGGCGAAACAATTGCAATTAGAATTGCAACTACTAAGGGAAATGTAATCGCTTACGATTTAGCGGTTATCGATACTACACCCGTTCTTCCTTCTGAAGTGCTTGTTGCAGATATTGCTATAGAACAGTCTTTAACTGCAAGCGTAGACCTTAAGGGATATGAAATCGCGGGTATTACCTTAAATGAAACTGCTTTAGTTGGTACGGAATACATCTTCAACTCAGCTCTTGGAAGTATTGAATTTAAGTATACGTATCTTAAGACTTTAGCAGTAGGTACTCACGTTTACACCATAGTAACCACTTCAGGTGCGGTAGGTACGTTTAGCATCTCAATAGAAAATAGTACTCCCGTTATTTCAGACGTGGTTTACGAAAAGAACGAAGGCGGTAATTTAACCGTAAACGTAGATGTTAAGGGTAAAGAAATAACAGCTGTAGTTATAGGCGAATTTGCTTTAACAGCAGGCGAATATTCTTACGAAAACGGCGTTCTTACCATCAATGAAAGTGCAATCGCTTCACTAAACGCAGGTGAATACGAATTAACTGTAACCACGGTTGCAAGCGTAACGGTTAAACTTACCGTAAACGACGCTCCTCCTGCTTTTGAAGGCGAATACACTGCAAAGGTTGGCGAAGATTTAGTTATAACTGTAAACGTTTATGGCAAAGAAATCGTAAGCGTTTCTATAGACGGGCTTGAACTTTTAGCAGAAGAATATTCTTATGCCGACGGTAAACTTACCATTAGCGGTGCGGTATTTGAAGAACTAGCAGAAGGCGAAAGAGTTCTTACCTTAGTAACCGAAGGCGGAAATGCAGAACTTACGTTTGCTCTTACTAAAGTTGTAGCAGATTCAAGTAGTGGCGAAGTTGTATTAACCAGTTGTAATAGCTCGCTTGCTGGTAGCGGTATGCTTTCTATGCTTGCTATTGCAATAGCTTTAATATTTAAGAAAAGAAGATAATCATTAACCGATTCCGCCGCTGAGTTTTTTGGCGGCGGAATTTTACTACCTTAAGGGAGATAATATGCAGAAAAAAAACAAAATAATTGCTGGAGCAGAGGAAAAAACGCCTTCTAAAAGTGAATATTTTTCATGGATAAATAATACTAACGAAGGGTCTACTCAAGATCAAACGATTAAAAATTTGCAGTTTTTCAAGTATTTATACGATACTTACGGTATGATTTTAGATATTTACGCTTGGGATGCAGGCAATTTAGACGGGGCGGGAAATTCCTACGAAAAAGAAGATAGTCCTAAAATAAAAAAGCAATTTCCCAACGGCTATAAGCCGATAGTCGACATAGCAAAAAAGATGAATACCCGAATGGGGGTTTGGGGTGGGCCAGACGGTTTTGGCGATACCGAAGAACAGGCAAAAGCTCGCCGTGATTTATTAGTTCATCTATGCAAAGATTATAACTGGGCGCTTTTTAAATTCGATGCCGTTTGCGGTTATCTTCGCGAAAACATGCGTGAATATTTTGCAAAAACCTTAACCGAGTGCAGAAAATACTCTTCGGATTTGATTTTACTTAACCATAGAATAGATTTAGGGCAAGCGCAAAAGCACGCAACGACCTTTTTATGGGAGGGAATGGAAACTTACGTTGACGTTCACGCCTATAATAAAACAACAGCACCTCACAATAGGGGATATATCTTTTCGCGCGGGCATACGCCTGAACTTAAAAGACTCACCGAAGATCACGGCGTTTGTATTTCTTCTTCTATTGACTTTTTTGAAGACGATTTAGTTTATCAAGCGTTTAACAGATGTTTGATTTTAGCCCCGGAAATCTACGGGAATCCGTGGTTTTTAAGGGACGACGAGTTACCGCTTTTGGCGCGAATATTTAACCTTCACAGAAGATTTCGCGATATTTTGGTGGATGGTTTTGCGTTAGATGAAAGATTTGGCGAAAACGCCGTTGTTAGGGGAAGCGATAACCGTAGATTTTTATGTACTGGTAGCGCAACTTGGCAAGAAAGGATAATAGACCTTCCCTTAAACGAAGAAATCGGGCTTAAAAAATGCAAAAAGGTGGTTGTTGTAAGGCGCTTTCCAACCGAAAAAGTGCTTGGCGTGTATAATTACGGGGAAAGAGTGCAAGCGCAACTTTTACCATTCCGCGCCTGCTTGTTTGAAATTTGCGCTACAGATATAAGCGATAATTTAATTTGTGGTTGCGAATATGAAGTAATTCACGAAAACAACGGTATTATTGATAAAATCAATATTCTAAAAACCAACGGCAACGTCTATCTGTATAATCCAGCGAAAGATGAAATCTTACGCAACTATAGTTGCGAAAGTATGGACATTTCCCTTAAAAACCCCGATAAAATCGGAAGTTTAACGGCTTGTAAAATACCCGAAAACGACAGATATATTTATGAAAAAATACACTTTGCGTTAGATAATGACAGTTTAGAACGCCGTTCTGTTAGACGTTCTGGAAAAAGTGAAATTTCTGCCGTAACCGAGGCAAGAGATGCGTTCTTTAATCAGTATGCATATCGCATGCGCGGAACGGATGGGGATACTTTGTTTAGCGGGGATTATAACCGTATATACGATATGAAGTCTCGCACCTACGTTAATTTTGATAATCGCAAGGGCTTTAGAATCGAAGGCGGATGTTTGCGTGTGGATATGGGCAAGGTTTGTTTGGCGGATAGGGTAGAAATAGAATTCTTTTCTGCCGAAGGCGGTGATCCATATAATTTTGAAGAACAAGTTGTTTACGATCTTGCCCAAAGTTCGGTAAATTTATCTAAATGGCAAAGGGCGAAATTAAAGAGCGTTGAGAATATATGCCCGCAAACTTTAGAATATATCGCCTATTATAGCGATAACACACACTTTGTAACCGGCTTAAGAAAAAAGGCTGTTTTTGAAATTGAAAAGCAGTTTAGATATTTCTGTTTGCCAAGTCAGCCCGATAGACTTTTCTCTTTTAAAGCATATAAAGGCAAGGAAGAAATTAAACCTTTAAATCCCACGGTTAACAATTTATTCGCTCCGTATGATAAAAAGCAAACTAATAATGCTTCTTGTACTGCCGTTCGTTTAAACAAGTTACCGTTGCACCCGTACTTAGCGGTGGCTGTTGAAGGGGTTACCGGTAACGAAAACGTGTGCGTTTACGCAACCGTGAATGGGGAAGTTTACCATTTTCCGAATAGAGCGCCTGCGTACGTGGTTAATCCCTTTGAATATCCCGTCCATCCGGTAAACGGTTATTATACCTTCTATTTGCCGGTTGAAAAAGAGTGGATAGGAAAAGAAATTTGCATAACCGCGCTTTTTGCATCTAATAGCGTGCCATGCGACGTTTATCTTTGCGACGGACACGGAAAGAGAGTTGGTCAAATAGTTCAATTGTAAATAATTTTTAAAGGAGTAATTTGAAGAACGCTTTATATTCTTTATTTTACTTCTTTATTCTTTATGCATCGATTAATTTTTTGCAATCTCTTTAAGGCTTTTAACTGTTGTCTATTTGTGGCTAAGAGTGATAAATACTTGATTATTTTTTCTATTTAAGGTAAAATTTTAATTATGAAAGAAGTTGTTTTTTTAACGGAAGAAAAAAAGGAAGTTCCATCTATTGAAGTATACCAGCCCCAAAAAAGAGTGGGAAATAGCGCCGTTTTGATTTTTGCCGGCGGTGCTTACGCTATTCGCGCGCCACACGAAGGGGAAGGGTACGCACGCTTTTTAAACGAGCATGGCGTTTTATGTTTTGTTGTTAATTATCGCGTTAATCCCGATATGTTTCCCCTGCCTTTGGCAGATGCTCAAACCGCAGTTCAGTACGTAAGGGCAAACGCCGAAAAGTATAGCGTAGATAAAAATAAAATTGCAGTTATGGGATCTTCAGCAGGCGGGCATTTGTGCGCGTTGCTTTGTAGTTATAGACAAAAAGTATATAAAGAAGGTGGCGCACTAGATTATATTCGCGGTGAAGATTTCATTCCAAACGCACAAATTCTGTGTTATCCCGTAATAGACGTAGCAGATGAAAACATCACACATAAGGGAAGTTGTGTGAATTTACTTGGCGAAGAATGGAAAAGCAATGGCAAAGAACTTTCACCGCACCTTATAGCAGATGAAAAAACTCCCATGGCTTTTATTTGGCATACTTTTAACGACGACGCCGTGAATTTGTTAAACAGTGTTAATTACGTTAAAAAATTAAAGCAGTTAGGCATTTTAACGGAGTTTCACGTTTTTCCTGAAGGCGCTCACGGGCTAGGACTTTCTCTTGGGGAAAGTAAACAAGAAAAACACGTTTCTACGTGGTCAAAACTGCTTGTTCAATGGCTTAAATACGTGGATTTTATTTAATTTAGTCTACTTATTTCTTTTTTGAAATACTTGATAATCGCTTTATAGGTACACTTTTATATTGTTTTTAGTTGAAGGGGATATATGATCGATTTTAAAGAAGAAACCGCCGTAAAAAGTTTGATTATGTATGATTACGTCGGCGACTGTATGAGATGGAATATAGAAAAGTGGCAAAGATGCGCTTTAAAAGAAAACCCGAATATAGTCGATATTATTAAAAACGCAAAGAAAAATAATCGTTCATTAGATAGCGTTTTTGGCCCTGTTTTATGGAAGGTTGAAGATTATTTCGACGCGAATATAGAAGGAAGAACTGGCCAGAAAAAACTTAAGTTAAATTTAACGTCTTATCCAAAAGGCGAAAAACCAGACTGCCGTTTTTTAGCGCCGTGTTTTGATGAAAGTGCAAATATAGATTTTTCTAATGCAAAAAAACTTTGGATAAAGATTGATTGTTCACGTATAACCGGTAAATTTTTCTTTTATTTTGCAATAGAAGATCTTTCTAAGAAAGATAGTTTATTCGCACCCAAAAAGGGTTCTCCCATAGAACTTATTAGTAAAGAAAAAAGTTCTATCGTTCGCGTAGATGAAAGGGGATATATAAGAATACCAAAACGTTTTAAAGGTTATTTGGTTTACGACCTTTCAAAGAAAAATTTCACAAACCCCACCCCTTTAAAAGAATGGGATTTTAAAAAATGCGGGCGTTTTCAAATGGCTTTTACCGGGCAAAGATGTTTATACGAAAACTTTTTTATAGAAAGTTTTAACCTTTCTTACGAAAAGAACGAAAAAGGCGTTATGCCCGAACTTAAACTTGCCTGGGATTTTAACAATTTAAAGCGCAAAACCGATTATCGCAAAGACCTATTGCCTTGGTATGGTGAATTCGTTGGGAAACATTTAACCGGGCTTGTTTTAAATTATAGAAATTATCCTACGGTGGGTGGTAAAAAAGCAATAGAAGAAATCGTTGATGCTTTGCAACAAGCCCAGCAGGAAGACGGTTATCTGGGTGTTTATGCTGGATGTTCGCGCTATTCGCTTTTTACTGAAAACTGGGATTTATGGAATCAATATCACGCGATAATAGGGCTTATAGAATGGTATAAATACTCTTTAAGTAACGTCGCTTTCACCATTGCAAAAAAGGCGCTCGATTGTATTTTGGAAGCCTTTAAGGGGCGTAGTTATATCGTTGCCGGCGGTACAGAAAGCAATCGCAGTATCGCGCATGCGTTTGCTGAATTTTATACTGTAACCGGGGAAGAAAGATATCTTATTGAAGCGGAACGCATTATAATGGAAGACTGTCAGGAAGAAAACGGATGGTATAAGATGGCAAAAAAAGGGGAAGCCTTTTTTAAAACTTCTTGCACGCGTTGGGAAGTTTTACATACCATTATGGCGCTTAGTACTCTTTATCGGGCAACTAATAAGGAAGAATATTTAACCGTATTAAAAAACCTATGGGCGACCATTTATTTATACGACGTTCATAATAACGGTGGGTTTAGCACTAACGAAGGGGCTAAGGGCAATCCCTATGAAGACGGAGTTATTGAAACTTGTTGTTCTATTGCTTGGGCGGCGCTTACCAACGAGATGTTTAAAAGCGAAAAATTTGCCGTTGTTGCAGATGCTTTTGAAATCACTTATTATAACGCTATTTTAGGCTCTTTATCATCAAACAAAAAATACTGTACCTATAACACTCCTATGAATACGGTAAAGGGGACTTGCGGTCAGTTTAACGGAAAAAGAGTTCCTTCACAAGTAGATAGCGCTTTTCAGTTTAACAAGCGTTCAAAAGATATGAACTGTTGTCAGGCGAATTTGGCAAGGGGATTAGGCGAGATTGCTCGCTGGGCTTACGTTAACGACGATAATGAACTATACGTAAATTACTACGGGCAAAGCGAAGCGGTTGTTCGGGTTGGCGGTAAATACGTTCGTATAAAACAGGAAAGCAAATATCCGTTAAACGGCAAATCTTATTTTACCGTTATTCCCGAAGAAGACGGAATGAAATTTACGCTTAATTTTAGAATCCCGCACTGGTCGCTTGGGGCGCGCATTATCGTAGAAGGCAAGGAATACAAAATGAGCCCAGATAGATATTTCTCTATTACCAAAAACTGGAAAAGGGGCGAGCGCGCAAGTATAGAAATCGAATACGGAATACGCGTTACTTGGGGTAGAAAGGAACAAAAAGAATATGCAAGTATTTTCTATGGGCCTATTTTGCTCACTTTAGATGAAAAATTTTGCCCCGGAATAAGTAGAAATGAAGAAATTATTTTTACAAGTTTAAAAAGTAAGAACGTCGCCGTTTGGGAAGACGACGAAAAATACGTTACTTGTAAGGCTCAAACCACATCGGGTAAGGAAATTACTTTGGTGGATTTTGCAAGCGCGGGCAAGGAATACAATAATGATTACAGTAGATATTACAGTTGGGTTAGAGTTCTAAAAAACGTTTAGTTTATGGCTGTTAATCGTGCTATAGCGCCACTTATTAATTATTTTTTGTAGTTTTATGATTTATGTTGTTGCAGATATTCACGGTGAATACGATTTATTTTTAAAACTATTAGATGAAATATCTTTTAGCGAAAGTGACGAAATTATCGTTTGTGGAGATATGATTGATAAGGGAGAAAAGTCCGTTAAACTTTTGCAACTTCTTTATCAAATGCCAAACGCCACTTGTTTACTTGGTAATCACGAATATTCTTTTTTAAAGCATTACTGGGCTCTTATGAAGGAAGCGTCAGATGATTATGACGGGGTTTTGCAAGATTTACAAGGATATTTTTCCACAGACGGTCATTTGCTAAACTGGGAACTTATAGACTGGCTTGAAAGTTTGCCCTATTACGTAGAACGCGAGCATTTTATATGCGTTCATGCGGGAATTACTACAGAAAACGAGAAGATTTTACCACTTGGCGAAAATCTCCCTGAACATTTTTTATACGATAGGCGGTTTAAAGATCCCCATTTTTTACCCATTACCGATAAATGTATCTTTTTTGGGCATACGCCAACTTCTTACGTGTGTGATGAAGATTGTATTTTAACATATTTAAATCCGCGCTTTTATGGGGAAAATTCAGTAAGAAAATATGCAAAAATTCACCTTGATACAGGCGTGTGGTTAAATGGAAAACTGGGTTGCTTTTGTGTTGATACCTTAACGGATTATTACGTAACTAAAGAGTAAAAATAGCGTATAATCGCGCTATAGACGAACTATTTTAAATAAAGGAATAAAAATGAAGAAGGGAAAATGGAAAATTGAACCCTGTACGGGGGTTAGTTATTTACGCAAGATGAAGAACTTTCTTTTTATAGAATTTGAAAGGATTTTTGGCGAGGAAATAGTCTATAAAAACGATTGCACGATATATAATGATTTTAGCGGTGGAAATCCACAGTTTTTATTAAAAGATAGCAAAATTAAATTAACCCAGAAAAACTTGGTGTACTGGGCGCAAACAATTTACCAGCTTTCACATGAATTTGGGCATTACGCCATGCGCGCTTGTAGGGATACTCATTTTTATTTGAGTTGGTATGAAGAAATTTTTTGTGAAGCTCTTTCTTTTTATTTTTTAGACTGGGCAAGTAAAAACTGGAATTTATGCGAACTTTGCGAAATTTCACCCGCCTTCAACGTTTCCATTAAAAAGTATTTAAACGATATGATTCTAAAATCTGGCAACGATTTTTTTAGGTCATGCGATACTGTTGAAAAATTAAAAGATTACGAAAAAAATCACGTATATAACAGACCTACACATTTTCATGAAACAAAAGCGCTATTTTACCAAATGCAACTTTTCCCTGAAGATATTAAAGAGCTTTGTAATTATCAAAAGTATTTAAAAGAAGATAAGGTGGTTATAAATTTTATAAAATGGCGTAAAGATGATCCTTTTAACAAACTGCTTTTAGTAATGCAAACGTTGCAACCTTGTTGGAGTGAATAGAATAATAAAACCGCGTTAATCGACTTATAGCGCGGTTTTTGTTTTTAATATAAATTTTTATGCATGCTTAAGTGCAGTAATTGATAAGCGTTTTATATAAAAGATAGTAAAGTGATTGAAAATTATATTTTGTTATGATATAATGAAAGAAAAGTTAAGTTGTAGGAGAGAATATGAAAAGTAATAACGTATTAAAAAAGATCGCTTTTGTATGTCTTATAACGGTAGGAACGATAGCCTTTCTGTTTGGTGGGCTGGTAGGTTATTTTAAACTTCCGGTAAGTGCATACTATAACGCCTCTGAAAAGGCTTTTAAAATACCAGGTCTTAAGGAAAATTTTGTACCGCAAGGTCTTTTTTATGATGAAAACGAAAAAATCTTTCTTGTATCTGGCTATAATTCTAAGGCGGACGTCGCTTCTGCCGTTTATTTAGTTAACGAACTTGGCGAAAGTAAAAAAATTAACCTTGCTTATTCGGACGGCTCTGATTTTTGCCGTCATTCTGGCGGAATTGCCGTATATGAAAACTGGATGTACGTTGCAGGTTCTTCCGCCCATGCCATTTACGTTTACGATTATAAGGAAGCGATTGAATGTGAAAATGGCGCAAGTATCCGCGCGATAGGCAGTATTCCGCTATATAATAAAGAAGATAAAAAGAACGATTATATTAACACTTCCGCCTTAACGGTGGTAGGAGATACTCTTATTGTTAACGAATATCACTATGGCGAGGAATACCCCTTATTAGATAGTCATAATTTTACTACTTCTTCAGGCGACGTTCACGGCGGTTATGCTATATTTTTTCAACTTGATAGACGAATGGAATTCGGTACGGACGGTAGTATCGGCAAGGTGTTTAGTATATGTGATAAAGTTCAAGGAATGACCATTAATAAAGGTAAAATTTACTGTTCAATTTCTTACGGACTTGGTTTTTCTTATCTTAACGAGTATGTGGAATCAAACGTAAAAAAAGATGGAGAAGTTACTTTGCTTGGCAAAACTTATCCCGTATATTCTTTAGATTCTTCCTGTTTGTTAAGAAGTTATAAGATGCCACCTATGGGCGAATGTGTAGCGTTTGTTGGCTCTGATTTTTACGTTATTAGCGAGTTTGCAAGCAATAAGTATATTTTAGGCAAGTTTACGGGTGCTTCTTGGTGTTACAAAACAGATCTTGCAAAAATGTAAAAGTGCGTGTATAGATTGATTAACTGCATGTTAAGAGATGAAAAAAATGAAAAACATTAAAGAAAGAATATTAATTTTTATAAACGTAATATTTTGCTTGGCAGTTTGCGTTTTGAATTATTTTTATCAAAAAAGAAATTTTGATTATACTTTAAAATGTATTACCAGCGCGTTGTTTGCAACGTTGGGGATTATAAATTTAATATACCTTATTTATGCAAAGGTAAAGTCCGTTAAGTTTTATCTTTTTATTGCGCTCGGCTTGCTATTTGCATTTGGCGGAGACGTAGCGATAAATAAAAATTTTGTAATAGGAGCAGGCATCTTTGCGCTTGGGCACGTTTTTTTCGTAATCGGTTATTGTTATTTGCAAAAGATTAAAGCCTTAGAAGTCCTTATATCCGGTGTTGTTTTTCTTCTTTCGGCGTGTTTTTTGTGTTTTAGTCCCATCGTTCAGTTTGAACCTGACCTGCTTAGGTGGGTTTGCGTTTTATACGCGCTTATAATTTCATGTATGTTGGGTAAGGCGTGTGCGAATTTTATTCGCCAAAAACAGGCTTTTTATTTAATAATTGCAGTTGCAAGTCTTCTGTTTTTCTTTTCCGATTTAATGCTTTTATTAGATTGGTTCGTGGGACTTTGGTCGTGGACGAACGAGGCGTGTATGGCAACTTATTATCCAGCGCTAATAATGCTTGCTTGTTCCGTTCTTTTTAAAAAAGATATATTGTTTATTTCTAAAGAAGTGAATAAATAAAGCAGGGTGAAAGTTGCGATAATTGCTCTATAGGCGGTTTTTTATTTTGTTTTTACCTAAAGTGTAGGCTAAGCTTAATCGGTTGACTTTATTAGATATTAGTGATATAATATAAATAGAAAAGGATGTTTTGCCGTAAAGGTAAAATGATAGGAGCGTCACTATGGAAGATAAAACGTTATTTGCGTTAATGTGTATTCTTTGCAATGCCGTTGGTGTTCCCTGTTTTATGCAAGGAAAAGTAAGAACGGGTGTGTGGAGAATAATATTAGGCCATCTTACTTTTGGCGTTATTTTTATAATTAATTTCGTAAAGGGAATAACTCTTGGAATTAAGGTTTTTAAAATGACCGAAGAAGAGTATAGCCAAGTAAAAGGAAATTTAGATAACGGTATTCCGTCTATAAAGTAAAAGTTAGCGCTACGTTAGTAGCGCTTTTTTAAAGGAGAATTTTATGTTAGGTGCAATAATAGGGGACATAGTAGGAAGCAGATTTGAATTTTCTGAAGATGATAACAGGGGTAAAGATTTTGCTTTCTTCACAAGCACTTGTCGCGCAACGGACGATAGTTTTATGACTATTGCAATTGCAAAAGCACTATTTTTAAGCAAGGGCAATCTTGAAAAACTTCATGATTACGCTATAAGTTGCATGCAAGAAGTCGGGCGTGATCATATTAATACGGGCTGGGGCGGTGGTTTTTATAAATGGATTTTATCTTCTTCGCCAAAGCCTTATCAAAGTTACGGAAATGGCGCGGGTATGCGCGTGAGTCCCGTTGGTTGGGTTAGTGAAAGCGAGCAAGAAGTAAAAACGCTTTCTAAAATAGTAACGCAAGTTAGCCACGACCACGAAGAAGGGCTTAAGGGCGCAGAGTGTGTTGCAATGGGCGTGTATTTGGCTAGAATCGGGAAAACAAAGCAAGAAATTCGCGAGCGGTTAAGCGAGTATTACCCTATTTTAAAGGACGAAACTTTCACGATAGATTCACTTTACGGTAAATATGGTTACGACGATTACGGAAACTGGGTTACTTGTCAAGGTAGTATCCCGCAGGCTATAATTGCCTTTTTAGAAAGTGACAGTTTTGAAAACGCCGTTCGTTTAGCCGTTTCTATCGGCGGGGATTCCGATACGATAGGGGCTATGGCAGGTTCTATTGCTGAAGCATATTACGGCATTCCGATTGAACTTGAAGAAAAGGCTCTTTCTTATTTAAGCGAAGATTTACTTACCATATATTATGCATTTAACACTATAAAAAAGAAACGAATATTACGATAATCGACTTATAGGCGTTTTTTTGCGATAATTAGTATAAAACCGCCTAATTTTATAGTTTATAAAAAAGTTACCAAAAGTTTATTTATAATATGATATGATATAGTAAATAATAGAAAATGAAAAATATGTATTATAAAAAACCGGCACAATAATGGATGATTAACAATAGGCATAAAGTATGTTAAAACGTAAGCTTGAAACAACCATTTAAGGCGACGGGGAAAAAGGATCTAAGTTATGTATTTAGAAGATTATTTGTGGTTCTTTATGGCGCTTGGCGTATGTGCGCTTATATCTGCTTTTGCAACTGTTAAGGTTCGCACAACGTACGCCAAATACGAAAAGGTTTTTACGCGCTCAAATTACACCGGTTATGATACGGCAACTCGTTTGCTGTATTCAAACGATGTTTACAACGTAACGGTAAATAGAGTTAGCGGGCATTTAACAGATCACTATCATCCAACTAAAAAACAGTTAAATTTATCTGAAAGCACTTTTGGCAGTAACTCTGTTGCCGCCGTAGCCGTTTCTGCGCACGAAGTAGGGCACGTACTTCAAGAAAAGAAGGGGTATTTTTTTTATAAAGTAAGAAAGACGATCGTTCCTATAGTTAATTTAGGTTCGCGACTTGCAATGCCCCTTGTTTTGGTTGGAATTATTATTGATTTACTTGCTTTAACGGCAAATGAAAACGCGGGCTTTTACGTTGCAATGGTTGGCGTCGTTTTATACGGGCTATCATTTTTGTTTACACTTATAACTTTACCGGTTGAAATTGATGCAAGCAAGCGCGCAAGAAAAATGCTTTTAAATCAGGGAATTCTTACTCAAGATGAAATAAAAGGGGCGAATGCCGTTCTTTCTGCCGCAGCATTTACTTACCTTGCTTCAATGCTTACTTCTTTGGTTTATTTCTTAAGATTTTTATTGTACGTGTTATCGATATTCGGTAGGCGCTCTCGTAGATAAAATTAGCGATAATCGCGCTATAGATAGGTTTTTGCAAAAAATAATTAAGTAAAAATATAGAACTTTTGGTAAAAAAGGCAAGTTTTGGTCTTTAATTTTTAACAAAAGTTCTTTTTTTTATTGCCATAACTTTTTTAGTGTGCTAAAATATAGGGGTAAGAAGAGAGAAAGGGGTAAAAAAATAAGTTTAAAAGGAGAAAACGTCTTTTGCAAAAAGATAAAGAATTTCTTGCTAACGCGCCTATAGGGCGACTTTTATTTAAATTGGCCTTGCCGACTGTAACCGCCCAAATAATAAATATGCTGTATAATTTGGTAGACAGAATATTTATAGGCAAAATGCCTGTGGTTGGCGATCTTGCGCTTACCGGTGTTGGCGTTTGCTTGCCCATTATTATGATCGTTTCTGCGTTTGCTGCATTAGTTGCTTCCGGCGGAGCGCCAAGAGCATCTATTTATATGGGTAAAAAAGATAATCAAACGGCAGAAAAAATATTAGGCAACTGTTTTACCTTGCAAATAATTATTTCGGTAATTTTAACTGTTGTTTTGCTACTTTTTAACCGCGAAATGTTGCTCGCTTTCGGCGCGAGTGAAAAAACAATAGAATACGCAACCTCGTATATGAACGTTTATGCAATAGGTACGCTTTTCGTTCAGTTAACGCTTGGAATGAACGCTTTCGTTACCGCGCAAGGTTTTACTAAGGTTTCTATGATTTCGGTATTAATAGGCGCGGTTTGCAACATTTGTTTAGACCCGCTTTTCATATACGCTTTTAATATGGGAGTAAAGGGGGCGGCTTTAGCGACTATAATATCGCAGGGAATATCTTGCATTTTTGTTCTTTCCTTTTTAGCTGGTAAAAAAACGCATTTAAAAATGCGGAAAGAAAATTTAGGTATATCTTTAAAGATTATTCTTCCCTGTATTGCACTTGGTCTTGCTACCTTTGTTATGCAAGCAAGCGAAAGTGTAATATGCGTTTGTTTTAATTCTTCGCTTCAAAAATACGGCGGTGATTTAGCGGTTGGGGCTATGACGATTTTATCTTCTGTAATGCAGTTTGCAATGCTACCTATGCAAGGTGTAGCGCAGGGTGCGCAACCTATTTTAAGTTATAATTATGGAGCAAAAAACGGCGTACGTGTTAAAAAAACCTTTACCATTTTGCTAATAACTTGTTTATGTTATTCGTGTGCGATTTGGGGTGCGGTAAATATAATGCCCGGTGTATTTGCGTCGCTATTTACAGATAGCAAAGAACTTATTGAAATTTGCAAAAAGGTTATGCCCATATATTTTGGCTCTATGTTTTTATTCGGTGCTCAAATAGCCTGTCAAATGACCTTTGTATCACTCGGCAACGCACCTTCTTCGGTTATGGTTGCGGTTGTAAGAAAATTCGTGCTTTTGCTTCCGTTAATCTACATTATGCCAAGATTAGTTCAAGATAAAACACTTGCGGTATATCTTGCCGAGCCCATCGCCGATTTTATAGCGGTAACTTTCACGGTAATTTTGTTTGTATTCCAGTTCAAAAAGGCACTTAAAAAAATACAGCAAAAAGTAATTTTTAACCCGACGAAGAAGATATATTAAAAGAATACGTAGTTAAACGAAAAAAGGATGATTGAAGCGCTTTGCGTTAAGTCATCCTTTTTTAATTATTTTAATAATTAAAATTTGAGCGGTTTTATTGTAAGAAGATGAGTTTTTTCTGTAAAAATCGCCAAAAAAGTGAATATTTTATGCTTAAACTCTATTTTTTTGCAAAATATTGCTGTATTCTTGCAAAGGAATATATTTTATGATAAAATATATATTAATATATTATGCGCGAGTTTTTCGCCTAAAGGACGTTTAAGTGAGACTTAATAATATTGCTGGATTTAATAATGTAAACGAATATATAGCCGATAAAATTCATCGTTTTTCTAAAGAAGAAAAGAATTTTAAAAATCTTTTTTTGTATATGTTTTCAGAAAGGGAAAACGTAATGGCGGAAAGTTCAGACGGTTATCGTATTAAAAAAGTGACCTACGGTGAATGCTACGATATGATTTTGCGCGTAATAACTGTGCTAAGAAAAAAACTTCGCGGGATAGAAAAAGGCGCCTTTGTAGGGTTATATTCAAACAACCGTTTAGAATGGTTGCAAATTTTTTGGGCGATTTTGGCATGTGGTTATAATCCATTGCTTTTAAATTCGCGCACGGGTGAAGAAGTTTTAATAAACACCGTAAACGATTATGGCGTTAAAGCGATAATTTCAGAAGATAAGCAATTTTCCGTTCAAACTATATTCTTAAAAGAAATTTACGACGATTTAACTATCGAAAGAGATAGTTTACAAGAAGAATGGGGTAAGGAAGTGTATTTTATGTCTTCAGGCACTTCCGAAAAAGTTAAACTGTGTAGTTATACGGCGGAAAATTTTTACTATCAGTTATGCGATAGTCAAGAGATCATAAAGAATTGTAGTGCGATAAAAAAACATTACAAAGGGCAGTTAAAACTTTTAACTTTGCTACCTTTTTATCACGTTTTTGGCTTTATAGCCGTGTATTTATGGTTTGGCTTTTTCTCGAGAACCTTTGTTTTTTTAAAGGATATGTATCCGCAAACTTTGCTAAATACCGTAAGAAAACACAAGGTAACGCATATTTTTGCAGTACCGCTAGTGTGGGAAGTCATATATAAAGAAGCGGTAAGAAAAATTCGCGTTCGCGGTGAAAAAACGCTTAAAAACTTTAAAAAAGCGTTATCGCTTACTTGTAAGTGCGAAATTCTTGGCAATATTATCAGCAAATTTGCCTTTAAAGAAATACGCGACAATATCTTTGGCGAAAGCATTTGCTTTTTAATATCGGGCGGTAGCGGAATAAGCGAAGACGTTTTAAGATTTTTTAACGGAATAGGCTATCATATGGCGAACGGCTACGGAATGACCGAAATAGGTATTGCTTCAGTAGAAACGTCAATGAAAAAGCGGATAAGAAATAAAGGCTCGGTTGGTGTGCCTTTTAAAAATACTGAATATTCTCTTTCTTCAAACGGCGAACTGTTGGTGCGCGGTAAAACTATGGCGTGCAGAATAATTTCGGGCAATACCGAAAGTGTAACGGATTATACAAAATGGTTTGCAACGCGCGATTTAGCGCAAGAAAAAAAGGGAAGATATTACGTTAACGGCCGTGCGGACGATTTAATAGTGTGTTCTAACGGCGAAAACGTCAATCCCGAAATAATAGAGCGTTCTTTAAAGATAAAGCACGCAGACGAAATTTGTCTGTTTGCAGGTGAGCAGGGCGAACCCACCCTTATAATAAGCGCAAGGGGATGTTTTTCGCCAGAAACGGTTAAAAGTATTTATTCAGACGCGCTTTCTTCTTTGCAAAGCGCACGCGTTCACGACGAAGTTAAAAAGGTAATAATAACCACCGATAAACTTATTTCAGACGACGATTTTAAGGTTAGCCGAAAGAAGATTGCAAAGCGTTTAAAGAATGGAGAGTTTACCGTAATAAATCCTGCTAAAATAGAGGAATATTCGCAAGAGCTTTTTTCTTCATTAGAAAAAGAGATACGTTCTTGTTTTGCTGAAGTACTGCAAAAGGAAGAAAGTGAAATCACTTTAGACGGTGACTTTTTCTTGGATTTTGGTGGAAGTAGTTTGGAATATTTTGCGCTTATAGAACTTATTAAAGAAAGATTTGACGTAGACGTTATCGCCTTACAACAAGCCAACAAAACTACGGTGCGTGAATTTTGCGCATACGTTAGCAACGTATAGTCTTTTAAGAGAGTGAAAAGGAGATGTACTGATGATAAAATCGTTAAATAAAAAATGGAAGGAATTTTTATTTGCTTTTTCGGGGTTTGGGCCTAATTTTTTAATGGTGCTTATGGGCGCGTACTTTACGGATGCTATTAACCCCGCCGCTTTACCCGAAGGAAGTTATCAAGCAATAATGAGCGGAACGTGTTTTATACTTCCCGCTCTTTTTCCCATACTGTACGCAATAGCAAAGGCGTTCGACGGTATTATAGACGTACCTTTGGCTCACGTAACAGACACACTTTCTACAAAATGGGGTAGACGCAGACCTGCAATACTCGTGTGCCTTATTCCCATGATAATATCCTTTTTCTTTTGTTGGTTTCCCGTATTCGGCGCAGAAAATCAACTTGCAAACACTATTTGGATAACCGTGTGGGCTTTGGTGTTTTTTACCACCTACACAATGTGTTTAATTTCTTTTTACGGCTCTTTATCTACCACTTGTGTGGATGAACCGCAAAGACTAAGGGTTTCGGGCTATAAATCATTTTTCGATACTATTTCTTACTGTATCGTTTACGCTTTAGTTCCCTTGCTTTTAGAAGTAATGAAACTGAATATAGATAAATTTGTCTTTTTATGTATGCCGTTAATGTTAACTATGGCAATACCCCTATTTATGATTAAAGAAGGCGAAAAGTACGGTTATCCCGAAAACGACGGGCTTTTGCCTGAAAGGGTAACCTTTAAAGAAAGTATAAAACTAACTTTTAAAAACAAGATTTTTATGCGTTGGCAACTTGTAAACTGCTGTACTTTCTTCGGCCTTCAGATGTTCTTGGTTTCTATGAACGCAATGATTCTTGGCGGTATGGGTATGAGTGGTACGGAAATGGCTATTTTAAATACTTGCGCGTTTGCACCCGTTCCCATAATGCTATATCTGTTTAACAAACTAAAAAAGGCAAAGGGTATAAGATTTACCTATCAAACTTGTTTGATATCTTTTGCTTTGGCAATAATGTCTTTCTTCTTTGGCTCTACATTCGTTACGGGCGGTAATAAACCTCTGCAGATGGTAATAGGTATACTTGGCGGTGTGTGTGCAAGCTGGTCTATAGGCGCGTTCTTTATGATGCCTTACCACGTAACGGCGCAAATTTCAAGCGTAGAAGAAAAGCTTACCAAGAAAAATCACTCTGCAATGTATTTTGCGGCAAACGCGCTGTGCACTTCTATAGTTGGCGCGATTTCCGGCTCGCTTATTTACGAACTTATAAAGATGCTTTTCATAACCAAAACAGGCGGTATCGTTTGGGCTGAAAGTTATGAATCGGCTTCCGTTTTATTTGGTACAGAGGTTAGTAACGTGTTCAACTTAGGCACGTTGCTCACACCTATTATAGTAGCCGTTTTCTGCCTTTTAGGCGCATTTTTGGCAAGAAAGATGCCTAACGATTACACGGTGGAAAAGGTTGCAAAACAGTTTAAAGAAATGAACCCCGATTTAGATATATCGGATGCGCTGGCGGGCAAATACGAAGCAAAGGAAGAAAAGG
Organism: Christensenellaceae bacterium; assembly: GCA_045596285.1. Lineage (GTDB taxonomy): Bacteria > Bacillota > Clostridia > Christensenellales > Borkfalkiaceae > HGM11416. The sequence continues at coordinate 63,237 of JAZOCA010000130.1, forward strand.
GCGAAATAATTTTCGTTCAAGTGGGGCTATCTATACTATCCGGATTTATATTCGGCTTCATATGGCTTGCATTTTTATTGAAATCAATAAAGCAGTTAACCGGCAAAGTAAATGCAAAACTATGGTGGGCGCTTTCTTGTTTTATCCCCTTTGTAAGTATCTATTTTAATTTAAAAGCGCTTGATTTATTAGAAGAAAAATTACAAACGGGCAAAGTAAAGGGCTTAAAAATCGCGTTTATAATCTTGGGCGTTTTATTCCCGATTATGCCTATTAACGTAGTTGCGCTTGCTCTTTTACAAAAGAAAGTTAACGCCGTATATTCTTCTGCAGAAGATAGCAATGAAGAGCAAGAAGGGGTAGCGATAGCATAATGTATGGGTTCGTTCAATGGTTCGTGAAAATAACCGGTTGGCCCATTCAGTTTTTCGCGTTCCGCAAAAAAATATATTACGAAAACAAAAAAAGGCAGGGTAGGCGAATAAAGGGTAAGGCTATAATTATTTCTAATCATCAAAGCCTTATGGATTTTCCGCTTATAATGTATACCTTTCCGTTAAACACTTTGCGATGTCAAATGGCGGAAGTGTTGTATAAGAAAAACTTTCTGCTTTCATTTTTTCTAAAAATAATGGGCGGTATAAAGGTGGACCGTGATGCTCGCGATTTTTCCTTTATAAACAAAAGTTTAAAAATATTACAAAAGGGCGGTATTGTTGAAATATTCCCAGAAGCGCGTTTGCCAAGGGTGGGCGAAAAGCGTCCACTTCCTTTTAAGGTAAGCGCGGCGTATATTGCTCTTCAAAGCGGAGCGCCTGTAATACCCGTGTATATAAGCGGTGATTATTTTGGCAAAAAGGGAATGAACGTCATGGTGGGAACACCCATAGACGTCACGCAATTTTACGATTCTACACTAGACGAAAAACAAAACCTTGCCGCTATATCTGATAAATTAAGAGATAGGATAATTTGGTTAAAAAATGAACTCGACGAACAAACAAGGGGCAAAGAAGAATAAAAAACAAAGGTATTTTTTATACGATTTCGTAAAGGCTACCGGCGCAATCCCCGCGCTTTTATGGCTTCGCCCAAAAATAACTTATTTGAATGAAAAATCGCCTAAAAGGGTAAAGGGCGGGGCGTTAATCGCCTCAAATCACATAAGTTTTTTCGACCCGGTTGTGGTGCATTGTGTTTTTTGGTACAGAAGGCTTAACTGCATAGCCACCAAAGATCTTTTTACTTCTAAAACCAAAGAATGGTTTTTTACAAAAATGCACTGCATAAAAATAGATAAAGAAAACTTTACGATGCGTTCGCTTCACAGCGTTATAAATAGGCTAAACGAAGAAAAGGCAGTTGTAATATTTCCCGAAGGCACGGTTAATCGCGAAGAGGAGCACGGTCTTAAAAATTACAAATCGGGTGCGATACTCATGGCTCATATATCGGGCAAGCCCATAGTCCCTATGTATATTGCCAAGCGCGAACGTTGGTATGAAAGAACGCGCGTGGTTATAGGCGAAGAAATAGACGTAAGAACGCTTTGCGGAAAAATTCCAACTACGGAAGAAATAGAGCGCGCAAGTAAATATCTTTACGATAAAGAAAAACAAATGGCAGAGTTTTTGCAAAAAGAAGGGGGCAAAAAGGAGAGATAATGACTACTAACGAAGTTTTTAAAAAATACACTACCGATCAAACTTGGAATAAAATAGTAGACTATAAAAATGTTAGCGAAATGTGGATTTCGTGCGTAAACTCTTACGGCGATAAGGATGCCGTTTGCGACGGACAAACATATACTTACAGTCAAATAGATAAAGAAGTTCGCGCAATGCGCGCATATTTGCATAGCGCAGGCATTAAAGCGGGCGATAACGTAGGTATGTTTATACCAAACGGAATTTCTTTCGTTATTACATTTTTAGCGATAACCACCTTAGGTGGGGTGGCGGTGCTTTTGCCACCACATTTAGACGAGCAAACTCTATTTGGATGCACGCATAAATTTTCTTTAAAATATCTTGTTTATTCTTCCTTATTAGAACAAAAAACGCAGTTCACCGCGCAAAGAAATCCCGCGGTAAAACTCCTTCAAGATGGTTTAAGAAGTGAAGAAGATATTCCCGCGGTAGACGTAGATGGTCAAAGCCCTTGCGCGGTATTATTTACCGGCGGAACTACCGGCAGAAGTAAGGGCGCGCTTCTTTCGCATAAAGCGGTTATGCTAGGCACTAAAAACGGTTGTTACGGCATTAAGGAAATATTTAATCAAAGATACCTTTTAGTTCTTCCTTTAACTCACGTCTTTGGGCTTATTAGGAATATGCTTACCTGTTTTTACACGGGCAGTTGCCTTTATATTTGTAAAAACAACAAGGATATGTTTAAAGATATAGCGATTTTTAAACCAACTACGATGGTGCTTGTTCCCGCGCTTGTTGAACTTGCTTTAAACCTTTCTAAGCAGTTTGGAAGAAATATGTTCGGACAAGATTTAAAAACCATAATTTGCGGGGCATCTGCGGTTTCGCCTTATCTTATTAGGGAGTGCGACAAAATAGGTATAACCTTGCTTGCCGGCTACGGCTTAACTGAAAGCGCCAACCTTGTAAGCGGTAATCCCGAATCGCTTAAAAAGCCCGAATCGGTAGGCTATATCTACGGCGGTATGGAATATAAAATCGTAGACGACGAACTATGGCTTAAAGGCGATAATATGATGATCGGGTACGTTGGAGAACCCGAAGAAAATCAAAGTTCTTACCAAGACGGATATTTTAAAACGGGCGACCTTGTTAGAATGGATGAAGAAGGTTTTCTATATATTACCGGCAGAAAAAAAGAGATAATAGTTTTATCTTCAGGCGAAAATATTTCTCCTGCCGAAATAGAAATTAAGTTTAGTTCTATAGACGGCATTTCGGACTGTTTGGTTTACGAGGAAGAGCAAAACGGAAAGAGTTTTTTAACGCTTGAAGTATTGCCCAGAAGCGCTTTTTTAAAGGCTAACGGCATTACCGATACAGAAGGATATTTAAAGCAAAAAATAAATGAAGTTAACCTTGCTTTGCCTTCTTTTATGAGAATTAATAAAATAGTTATAAGAACGAGCGATTTTATACGCTCGCCAAGTATGAAAATAGTGAGAAATCAAAATGGCGCTAACAAGAAATGAAATAATAGATAAATTAAAAGACGTTTTTTCTATGGCGATAGGGGATAGCGAAATAGTTAATAATTACACAGAACAAAGCAATCTCGTAACCGATTTAGGTCTTAATTCGGTTGGTATTTTATACGTCGTTATCGCAATAGAAGAATTTTTTGGCGTACAGTTCGACGACGTTGGCTTTAATGATTTTAAAACCGTTGGCGACGTTATCGACTACTTAGAAAAGAAAGCAAACTGATGAAGTGGGAATTAAAACAAGGTAAAGCAGGCGATATGGTAAGGGTAAAGGTCGGCAGTATTTATCATTACGGCGTTTTCGTTTCGGAAGATGAAATTATTCAGTTCGGTCTTGCTCCTGTTGCCCGCAAAAATATTCCAGATAGCGAAGTTTGCGTTTGCGTTTCTTCGGTAGAGCAGTTTACCTTTGGCGGTTTTTTAGAAGTAGGCGTTCCTTCACTTCAAGAAAGGCTAAGGATGAAAAAGCCAGACGAACGAATAAGTTTGGCAAGAAGTAGGCTTGGTGAAAAGGGATATAATATTTTATATAATAACTGTGAGCACTTTGCTTACGAATGTGTTTTGGGACAAAAAAAATGCACCCAAGCAGAAGACGTTAGAGAGTTTTTTAGAAATCGCCCCATTTTAGACGTTTATTATGCAGATATATCAAATATTGATAGCGACTACAAGGGGATTTTACCCTTTTCGCGCCAGGAAGAGATAGACCAAGTAACTAATTTAAAGGTAAAAAAGCAAAAATACTTCGTTTGGAAGTTGCTTGAATACGCGCTTAAACGCACTTTCGGTTACGATATAGATAAAATCAACTTGGTAAAAAGCGATAGCGGAAAATGGGTGTGCGATAAATGCTATTTATCTTTAACCCATAGCGAAAACATGGTGGCGGTTGCGCTTTCAAGAAGTCCAGTCGGCGTAGATGCAGAGTTGGTTAAAGAGCATAATAAAGAGTATTTAAAAAGAATACTTTGCCAAGAAGAACTTGAATGTCTGTCTGCGCTACCAGATAAAGAGCAAAATGAATATTTGCTTAACAAGTGGTGCGAAAAAGAGAGTATTTATAAATATCAGGAAGAAAGGGTTTTTAGCCCGCAAAAAATCAACTGTAAAGAATATAATTTAAACACTAAACGATTAAGTTTATCAAAAGAAGATTATCTTCTTTGCGTTTGCGCTACTCAATTAACGAATTTGCGATTTTTGCAAATCGACCTAAAGTAAAATGAATAAAAATCAACTAATAACCGAAAATAACGGGTATGAACAAAAAGAATATACCCCAAACAATAAAGCGAAAAAGTTGATAGCGTCAATTTTAGCAGTTACCGCGGGCGTGAGCGCCGTTGCTGTAACTTCTGCGGTGGTTTTTCACGATATATTCTTTTCGCGCTACGAACGCCCTGATTATAATATTTATCCTGGGGAATATTGCTACGATAGGGTAAGTAGTAGGCTACAAAGAGAAGAATTTTATTTTTTATCTGGCGAAAATCATCTTAAGGGCTATTTTTATCCTGCAAACAACAGCAAGGGCATAGTGGTTATTGCTCACGGTATTCACGCCGGGGCAGACGATTATATTCCGCTAATAGAATATGTTGTCAATGGTGAATTTAGCGTTTTTTCTTTCGATTATACGGGTACTTACGATTCAGAAGGCGAGTCTACCGTTGGAATGTGCCAGTCGTTAATAGATTTGCACAGCGCGTTAAACTATATAAAGAGCAATAAAAAATACAGCGGTCAGCCTTTGTTTTTAATAGGGCATAGTTGGGGCGGTTACGCGGTAACTTCCGTTCTTGCCTTGCATCGCGATATAACTGCTTGTGTAGGTATTGCTCCTATGAACGACGGTGCTAATATGATGATAGAAAAGGCTACCGAACACGTTGGAATAATAGCTCAACTTCCCAAGCCGGTATTTGATACCCATCAAAGGCTGTTGTTTGGCAATTTCGTTGAATATAACGGGGTTAAAGGTATAAATTCTGTGGATTGCCCCGTACTGATAGCGCAAGGGCTTACAGATGACGTAATTACCTATAACGGCACTTCTATAACCGCGAAGAAAAATGAAATAACAAATCCCAACGTTATCTATTACGACGGGGTTGGTACTTTTGGCGATCATAATAATATATGGCATTCACAACAGTCTGCCTTGTATCAAGAACAGATAAGAAATGATATTTTAAGATTAGAGCAGTTAAAGGGCAAAAAACTAACCTATCAAGAAATGGTGAACTATTACAAAACGGTAGATCACGCCCTTTATAGCGAAGTAAATAAAGAACTTATGGATTTAATTTTAAGCACTTTTAACGGTGCGTTAAATAGATAAATTATAGGAGAAAAAAATTATGTATTGTAGAAAATGCGGTAAACAAATCGATTACGATGCGGATTTTTGCCACGAATGTGCGCGTCAAGAACTTTACGAATCTCTTAACGGTACGGCAGAAGAAAAAAGTGACCAAACAACTTTAACTGCTTCAAACGAAGGAAGCATAAAAACGGGCTTGGGTAAGGCTATTGCATCTGCTATTTTAAGCGTTGCATCAATCATTTTCGTTATGATTGCGTATATTGCGTCGCTAGGGGCAATAGTCGCTTACGAAGAAGGGTTCGATTCAGTTGCACTAACCGGCGTTGCGGTTAACTTTTCACTACTTACCGTTGCTGCTGCAGTGATTGCGTTAATTTTTGGCATTAAAAGTATTAACTGTTTTAGAACTGAAAAAAAGGCAGGGCGTAAAAAACCTATTCCCACTTTAATTATGGGTATATCTTCGCTTGCAGTTGTTGCATACGACGTGTTGTTTCTATTTATTACCCTTCTTCTGATTGCCTTAGGTACTGCCGTGATTTATTAATTGCGGTACGTAATAGTCGTTAATCGACCTATAGCCTAACTTTTACAGCGAATTATATAAAAAACACCAAAAAATAAAGTGATTTAAATAATTACGTAGCCGTTATTTAGGCGGTATACTAAATTAAAAACAAAAAGCGCAGAAAAAATTTCTGCGCTTTTTTATTGATATAAAGAAAAACCACGCGATAGTCGCGTGGTTCAGTAGAGGTTTACCGGTGAGTGGAAAAAGCCTTCCCCAGTGGGGGAAGGGGGACCACGTTAGTGGTGGATGAGGTGTTTTGGTAAAAAATACAAATAAAAATTAAAGCACTAAATTATACAACTCCTCATCCGTCACTCGAAAACTCGTGACACCTTCTCCCGCAGGAGAAGGCAAAAGTGAAACCCGTTGACGGGTAGCAGGTAATAAGTGCATGACTGGCAGGTCAAATAAAAAGCATATTTGTGCTA
>JAZOCA010000131.1:0-7845 GCA_045596285.1 Christensenellaceae bacterium
GTGTAAAGGAAAAAACCTTTACAGGGGAATAATATGGAAGGTAAGAACTTTCTTTATTACCAGTTATATTCGATATACGGCGAACTGTTGACGAATAAGCAACGCGAAGCCATAGAAGATTATTTTGAATTAGATTTATCTTTAGGCGAAATTGCAGAAATGCGCGGTGTTTCCCGTCAAGCAGTTAAATATACTATAGATACCGCTGAAAAATCACTTTCCGAATATGAAGAAAAACTTGGTTTTTATAAAAAAATAAGCCAAATTAAAAATTTGACGGAAAGTGACGGCGTACTCTTAAAAGAGCAAACCCTTAAAATATTGGAGGACAGATAAGTTGGCTGTTTTTGCATCACTCGGCGAAAAACTCAATCACGTGTTCAGCAAGCTGACCAAGCGCGGTAAACTTACTGAACTTGAAATAAAGCAGGCAATGCGCGAAATAAGAATAGCACTTTTAGAAGCAGACGTTAACTTAAAGGTCGTTAAAGATTTTGTTAACAAGGTTTCAGAAAAGGCTGTTGGGCAAGAAATTTTAAAAAGTTTAAGCCCCGCGCAACAAGTTATAAAAATAGTAAACGACGAACTCATAGAACTTATGGGTTCAACCAACAGTAAACTTACGGTAGCATCAAATCCCCCCACGATTATAATGATGTGCGGGCTTCAAGGTGCAGGTAAAACTACTTTATCTGCAAAACTTGGTATGCTACTTAAAAAGCAAGGTAAAAAACCTTTGCTTGTTGCAGGCGATATTTACCGTCCTGCTGCAATAGATCAGTTAAAAACGGTTGGCGAAAAGGCGGGGTGCGAAGTGTTTACACTTGGGCAAATAAATCCCGTTCAAATCGCGCAAAAGGCAATAGAACACGCAAAGCGTTTTGGTTTTGATACGGTAATTATAGATACTGCGGGCAGACTTCAAATAGACGAAAAGTTGATGCAGGAACTCGAAGATATTAAAACTGCTGTAAAACCAGACGAGATTTTGCTCACGGTAGACTCAATGACCGGGCAAGTTGCGGTAGAAGTTGCACAAACATTTAACGAACGCTTAGATATTACCGGTGTAGTTTTAACTAAATTAGATGGCGATACTCGCGGTGGTGCGTGTTTATCAATTAAAGCGGTTACGGGTAAGCCCATTAAATTTTCGGGCGTGGGCGAAAAATTAGGCGATATTGAACCTTTTTATCCAGACCGTATGGCAAGGCGTATCTTGGGTATGGGCGACGTGCTTTCGATTATAGAAAAAGCGCAAGAAGCCGTTACCGAAGAAGACGTTATGAAGATGGAAAAAAAGTTAAAGGAAAATTCCTTTACTTTAGAAGACTATTTAGATCAATTCGAAATGGTCAAAAAAATGGGTGGCGTTGGCTCGGTTTTATCGCTTATGCCGGGCGCTAACAAAATGAATATCAAGGATGGGGATATTGATGAAAGCCGTATAGAAAGGGTAAAGGCAATTATTCTTTCCATGACTAAGCGTGAACGTCGTAATCCTGATATTTTAAACTATTCGCGTAAAACGCGTATTGCAAAAGGTAGCGGTACTACCATTCAAGAAGTTAATTCATTGCTGAAACAGTTTGAACAAACAAAGCAAATGATGAAACAGTTAAAAGGTAAAAAAATGGGTAAAATGCCCTTTAAATTTTAATTAAGAAATAATATAAAATCGGAGGAAATACAAATGGCAGTAAAAATGAGATTAACCAGAATGGGTGACAAGAAGAGCCCCTTCTACCGTATCGTTGTAGTTGATTCAAGAGTTGCTCGTGACGGCAAGTATATCGACAAAGTTGGTCACTACAATCCCGTTGCTAACCCTGCAGAAGTTGTAATCAATGCTGAAAAGGCTAAAGATTGGCTTGCTAAGGGCGTTCAACCCACCGAAACCGTTAAGTCTCTTTTAGTTAATGCAGGCGTTATCGAAAAGCCCACAAAGCTTTCTCCTGCTAAAACCAACCCCAAAAAGAAAAAATAATTCTTTTTGAAAATCGTTTATGGCGCTACGCAAAGCGTACGCTTTGCGTAGCATAAAAAGCCTTTTTGGCCGTTATTAATTCACACACAAAAGAACGGCAAAAGTCGCGTTAATCGTGCTATGGCGCTACTTTTTTATATTTTTAGCACTTTAATCATGAAAACAAAGGCATTTATGCCAAGGAGATAAATCAATGTTAGATCTTATTAAGTATATCGTTGGTACTTTTGCAGAAAACCCCGATAAAGCAGAATATATCGTAGAAGAAAACGGCAATATCGTAAACGTTACCGTGGTTTTAGATGAAGAAGATATGGGTAAAGTTATCGGTCGTCAAGGCAAAATTGCAAAGGCAATGAGAACTTTAGTTAAAGCCGCTTCTGCTAAATCTGGCAAAAAATATAACATAGAAATCAAAGAAAGAAGCGAAGTTTAGGAAAATTTTATGGATAAACTTCTTATTGCAACGGTATTAAAACCACAAGGCATTCGCGGTGAATTAAAAGTAAAAAACTATTGTGACGACTTTTATTCAATTAGCGCGCTTAAGGAAGTTTTTATTGACGGCGTCTGCTATCAAGTGCTTAAAATGCGCTGTGATAAAGACGTCTTTATGCTTTTAAGGGGTATTGCGGATAGAAACGCGGCAGAATTGTTTAGAAACAAAGAAATTTATGCTTTTAAAGAAGACGTTCGCCGTAAAAAAGACACATATTTTATTTGTGACGTTATAGGTTGCTCTGTTCGTTTTGAAAACGGAGAGATTTTTGGCGTAATTGAAGACATTTTATCTGCAAGAACGGATATCTACTATATTTCAACAAGTGAAGGTCGCGTTATTGCGCCTTGGCTTAAAAGCTATAACGCCAAGTTCGATATAGAAAATCGCACCGTAACGGTTGATAAAGAGCAGTTTTTAAAAGAGATTAATTATGAGAATTGATATACTCACTCTTTTTCCCGAAATGTTTGCCCCTTTAAAAGAAAGTATTATCGGTAGGGCGAGCGAAGCGGGCAAGATTGAAATTTATATAACAGATATAAGAAATTACACTTTAGATAAACATAAAAAGTGTGACGATTATCCTTTTGGCGGTGGCGCAGGTATGCTTATGATGCCACAACCCATTGCAGACGCAATTGACGCTATTGATCCTGATCATGAAGCGTTAAGATTGTATATGTCGCCAAAGGGTAAAAGATTTGAACAAAAAATGGTTGCTACCTTTTTAAAGTATAACCGCATTCTTTTATTGTGTGGGCATTACGAAGGTATTGATCAACGCGTTTTAGATGATTATATAGATGATGAAGTTTCTATAGGTGATTACGTTTTAACCGGCGGTGAACTTCCCGCAATGGTTATAACTGATGCCGTTTGCAGATACGTAGATGGCGTTATTGCAGGGGAAAGTTTAAAAGACGAAAGTTTTACAGATAACTTACTTGAATATCCGCAATATACGCGTCCGCAAGATTTTCGTGGAAAAAAAGTACCCGACGTATTAGTTTCGGGTAATCACGCGCTCGTTGATAAATGGCGCAAAGAACAGGCGATTATGCTTACGCGTAAAAAACGCCCCGATCTTTACAGAAAATATAAGCGCGCTTTAGAAAAAGAAAATAATAAAAAGTAAATTAAGCCGCTTAAACCATTAAGCGGTTTTGTTATAAAAAAATAAGTGCGTGTATTAAAAAAGCGGTATAACATAAGTTGTGTTTTAATTGTATTATTGCCTTTAAAAATACAGCCGTTTATTGTAACGTTGCCATTAAAAAATAGCACATTCCTTCTTTTTTGATTAATATTTTAAAGGATAAAAAACACAAAAGGCCGTCTATAGGTCGATTATCAGCATATTTTACCACAAAAGGAGAGTAAGAAATGGATTTAGAGCATATTCAATGGTTCCCCGGTCATATGACCAAAGCCATGCGAATGATGGAAGAAAATATTAAACTGTGCGACGGGGTTATTTTTGTATTAGATGCCCGCGCTCCTTTTGCTTGCAGAAATACCGTGCTTGAAAGCAAACTTGGCACAAGACCATTTTTATTCGTCTTAAATAAATGTGACTTAATTTCAGAAAGTGATAGAAATCGCATCGTATCCTATTTTGCAAAGCAAGGAATAAAGGTTGTTCCCACCGTTGGCACGGTAACTGGCGGATGCAAAAATATCTTTACCGCTTTTAAAGAAATTTTACACGAAAAAATTGAAAGAAATAAGGCTAAAGGAGTAAATAAAACCTTGCGCGCAATGGTTGCAGGTGTTCCTAATACCGGTAAATCTACGGTCATTAACGCGTTATGCGGAAAAAAAGCGACTATGGTAGGCGATAAAGCAGGTGTTACAAGGGGCAAACAATGGGTAAGGTTAGAAGGGTTTGAACTTTTGGATACGCCAGGAACAATGCCTCCGCAACTAGATAATAATACCTACGGTTTACACCTTGCTTTTATAGGTGGGCTTAACGATAACTTGCTTGACGTAAGTGATTTGTGTTTTGCATTTTTAACAGAACTTATTGAAATAAATCCCACCGTTATAACCGAAAGATACGGTGTAGAAACTCAAAATAAAACCGTACTTGAAATTTACGAAGGTATTTGCAAGCGTAAAGGTTGCCTTATTAAGGGCGGAGATTACGATTATGAAAGAGCAGGTAGAAGCGTGATAGACGACTTTAGAAAAGGGCGTTTAGGTAAGATTTGTTTAGAAGCAAAAAACTGCCTATAAGGCGATTAACGGGGGGTTTATGACTGAAAAAGAATTATTAAAATTAAAATATGAAAAAGAATGCGAGCAAAAGGGATATAAACTTATTGCAGGGTGTGACGAAGTAGGGCGCGGTCCGCTTGCCGGGCCAGTTGTTTGTTGCGCGGTTATTATGCCCCTTAACGAAGAAGATATAATTGAAGGGGTAGACGATAGTAAGAAAGTATCCGAAAAGAAGCGCGAGCGACTAGCGGGCGAAATATTAGCCAAGGCAATTGCTGTTAAAGTTTGTAAAATAGAGCCAAAAGAAATTGATGAGATTAATATTTTAGAAGCGACTAAAAAGTGCATGGCCGAATGTGTTAATGGGTTGGAAGTCAAGCCAGACGTTCTTTTGTGCGATGCATTAAATATTAAAACGGATGTGCCCTGTTATCCGATTATTAAAGGCGACGCCCTTAGTTATACGATAGGATGCGCTTCTATTGTTGCAAAAGTTTATAGGGATAATTTAATGGTTGAATACGCTAAGCAGTACCCAGATTACGGATTCGATAAGCATAAAGGATATGGTACGGCTAATCATATAAAAGTTATTAAGGAGAAAGGCCCGTGCGAGATACACCGTCGAAGTTTTATAAAAAACTTTTGGGTAGATTAGGCGAACTTACTACCGCTAGATTTTTAAAGAAAAAAGGGTATAAAATCATAGATAAAAACTTTACTAATAAAATCGGTGAAGTGGATTTAATCGCGCTATACGGCGACTTATTAGTGTTTATAGAAGTAAAAACACGCTCTTCTACTCAATACGGAAACCCATCTGATGCAGTAGATTATAACAAGCAAAGAAAGTACGTTTTGCTTTGCGAAAGTTATTTGCTTTTACATAAAGAATACAAGAACAAGTACGTCCGTTTTGACGTAGTTGAAGTTTTAAACGGAGAAATAAATCATATCGAAAACGCTTTTTACGCAGACGACGTAACAACTTATTAACAGTTGCAATTTGCCAGCGTTTTCATGTATATAATAAAACGGAAGAAAATATGAGAATATGCGTTTCATGCGCTTCGGGGTGCGAAGCGGTTTTAAAAAGGGAATTATATAAGCTCGGTTATGGTGACTTACCTGCCATAAACGGTAGAATATATTTTGACGGAGATATTAGCTCCGTTGCAAAATGCAACTTATATTTGCGCACGGCAAATAGGGTGTATATTGAACTTGCATCTTTTTCAGCTTGCAATTTCGACGAGCTTTACGACGGGGTTTCTTCTATCAATTGGTCGGCCTATACGTCGATTAACGGCAAGTTTGACGTTGTTGCTAAGTGTGTTGATAGCCATATTCATGCAATTTCTGTAACCCAAAGTATAACAAAAAAAGCGATAGTAAACAGTCTTTCCAAAGGCGGTATTTTGCTTGAAAATGGAGAAAGATACAGAGTGGAAGTTGCAATCGTTAAAGATTACGTATCTGTTCTTTTAGATACGTCTGGTAGCGGTCTTCATCGTCGTGGTTATCGTGCTTTGGTGGGGGACGCTCCTTTGAAAGAAACTTTGGCTGCCGCTATAATCAATTTAACGGTATGGAACTATACACGTCCTTTTGCAGATTTGTTTTGCGGTAGCGGTACGTTTGCAATAGAAGCGGCTATGAAAGCCCAACAAATCCCCGCGGGTAGCATGCGTGACTTTGATTTTCTACATTGGACAAAACTAAACGGTGAAGAAGTCTTTAGTGAAATAAAGAAAAAAGGAATGCAAAACATAAAAGATAATCCCATTCGCCTATCTGCTTTCGATATAGACGAAAAACAATTATCGCTTGCAAGAAAACATGCGAAAATTGCGGGAGTAGAGCAGTATATTCATTTCCAAAAGGCAGACATGCGCGATTTTTCTTCTTCCAAAAAATACGGTGTTATAATTACTAATCCGCCTTACGGCGAAAGGCTTTCTGAAAGAAAGGAAATAGAAAAATTAATGAAGGATTACGGAAAAGTTTATTCTAAGCTCGACGAATGGAGCGCTTACACCTTAACGCCGGTAACGGATTTTGAACGCCTATTTGGCAAAAAAGCGGATAAAAAGCGTAAAATTTATAACGGGCCTATAGAGTGCTGTTTGTATTCTATGCTTTCTAATCCACCGCCAAAACAGAGTAAATAATATTCGCGTGCAGTACGAAAAATGATTAACCGCGAGTTTTGTATCTGCAAATATTTACAAAGATTAAGCGCGCTACGCCTTGCTAATTGCAAAAAAGGTAGTGCGTTTTATTAATTTACGTCTATGTGCCTTTATAAACTAAAGGTTATATTTGAGCGCGAGAGAATAAAAAAACGTTGATAATTTTTATTTTTTTACGTTTAATTTTGCCCTTTAAGGTTAAATAAATAAACGTGTAATTCGTTTTTTTGAATAAAAATAATTAAATTTAGTATCTTTTTGTGCAAATATGGCAAAAAGGGCTTGCAAAAAAATCGCGTTTATAGTAAAATATTTAAGCCCGTACGCGTGGGAGTGTTTTTTATGCTCTTTTTTAAGCGATAAAGGGTAAAGCCAAGGTTAAAAATATTAAATTAACTACTCGGCAAAAATTAGTAATTTTAGTTGCAGTTTTCAAACTGCTTATCAGGAGGATAATAAATGAAGTACGTTTACCTATTTAAAGAAGGTAATGGCAAAATGCGTGAGCTTCTTGGCGGAAAGGGCGCTAACCTTGCAGAAATGACAAGTCTCGGTTTACCCGTTCCTCAAGGTTTTACCATCACAACCGAAGCATGTACTAAGTACTATGAAGACGGAAAGGTAATTAATGCAGATATTCAAGCAGAAATTATGGCTAATATCGATAAGTTAGAAGAAATTACCGGCAAAAAGTTTGGCGATAACACTAATCCCTTATTAGTTTCTGTTCGTTCAGGTGCAAGAGCATCAATGCCCGGTATGATGGATACCATCCTAAACTTAGGTCTTAACGAAGAAGTTGTAGAAGTTCTTTCTGCGAAATCTGGTAACCCCAGATGGGCTTGGGACTGCTATAGAAGATTCATTCAGATGTACTCAGACGTTGTTATGGAAGTTGGTAAGAAATACTTCGAACAGCTCATCGACGAAATGAAAGAAGCTAA
>JAZOCA010000132.1:0-8043 GCA_045596285.1 Christensenellaceae bacterium
AGGCGTAAGCGGCTCAAAGTACAGCTTATCAGCTGTGGTGTAGTCGGTAGAAACAGTTTCAGGGTTATTATTAATGATAATAGCTTCGTAACCAGATTTTTTAATCGTTTGAACGGCATGAACCGTCGAATAATCAAACTCAACCCCCTGACCTATTCTTATAGGACCAGCCCCTAATACTATTGCTTTATCTTTGTTTGTTAATATTGATGCATTTTTGCCGATATATGAAGAATAAAAATATGGAATATATGCCCCGCTAAATAACGTATCCACCATTTTATATACAGGGATAATTTTGTTTTTCTTTCTTAATGATCTAACTTCGCATTCTTTAACTGACCACAACTTGGCAATATACGCATCTGAAAAACCTAAAATCTTTGCAGCCTTTAACGCTTTTTTGTCGTTTATTTTTTCGCGCAAGATGTTTTCCATGTCTACAATTCTTTTAAAACAATCCAAGAACAAAGTCGTAATCTTAGTTATTTCATAAAGCTTTTCAACAGAAATACCTCTTCTTAAAAGTTCCGTTATTGCAAAGATATTATCCGATTTAAAATCAATTATGTATTCTAAAAGTTGCTCTGTGGTATAAGAATCAAATTTAGAAAGATATAAATGATTAGCACCTATTTCAAGCGATCTTACCGACTTTAGCATACATTCGTCTAACGTAGAGCCAATTCCCATTACTTCGCCGGTTGCCTTCATTTGCGTTCCTAACTGATTTGAAGCGGACGTAAATTTATCAAATGGAAAACGGGGGAATTTTGCAACTATATAATCAAGTTTTGGTTCATGATCCGCAGTCGTACCGGCTACCTCAATTTCGTTTAGTTTCATTCCAACGGCAATTTTAGCCGTAACTCTAGCGATAGGATAACCACTTGCTTTCGAAGCTAACGCCGAAGAGCGAGAAACTCTTGGATTAACCTCAATTAAATAATATTCATCGTTTTTTGGATTTAGGGCAAACTGAACGTTACACCCACCTTCAATTTTTAACTCTTTAATAATTTTTATTGCGCTATCATTAAGCATTTTTTCTTGCTTTTTTGAAAGCGAAAGAATAGGTGCAACTACAATCGAATCTCCCGTATGAACGCCAACTGGATCTACGTTTTCCATACCGCAAATAGTAATTGCTTTATTTGATGCGTCACGCATTACTTCGAATTCGATTTCTTTATAACCTTTTACACTTTTTTCAATTAACACTTGATGAACAGGCGATAAAGCAAACGCGTTAACAGCTATCTCTTCAAGTTCTTGTTGATTGTTAGCAAATCCACCGCCAGTTCCGCCTAAAGTAAATGCAGGGCGCAACACAACGGGATATCCTATATTATTTGCGGCAACTTTTGCTTCTTCAATGTTATACGTAATTTCAGACGGAATAGTAGGTTCACCGATTGCCTCGCACATTTGCTTAAACATTTCTCTGTCTTCTGCTCGTTCAATACTGCTACTACATGTACCTAGTAATTCAACCCTACACTCTTTTAAAACACCCTTTTTTTCAAGTTGCATTGCCAGATTTAAACCTGTTTGACCACCGATTCCCGGTAAAATAGCGTCAGGTCGTTCATAACGAAGAATTTTAGCAATATATTCAAGAGTGAGCGGTTCCATATAGACCTTATCCGCAATGGTAGTATCGGTCATTATGGTTGCAGGGTTAGAGTTAACTAAAACAACTTCGTAACCTTCTTCTTTCAATGCAAGACACGCCTGCGTACCCGCATAATCGAATTCCGCTGCCTGCCCTATAATAATAGGACCAGAACCAATTATCAATATTTTTTTCAAATCCGTTCTTTTCGCCATAATAATCAAACATCTCCTTTGCTTTTATAAACAATTCGGTCTCCATAAACAGTCAACTTATTCACTCCCAAAAACTTCATTCCCTCAAAAGGGGTACTTTTTCCTTTAGAATGAAATGCGTTTGGATCGACTGTAAATTCTTCTTCTAAATTCCATACACTAAAACCAATATTTGATTTTATATTAAATCGTTTTCGTGGATTTATACACATTAATTCTATTAGTCTTTGTAATGAAATAACGTTCGTTTTAACTAAGTTCGTATATAACGCCGGGAAAGCCGTTTCAAGCCCTACAATACCGAATAAACTACCTTTCAATCCTTTGCTTTTCTCTTCTAAAGAATGAGGGGCGTGGTCGGTGGCAATCATATCTATAGTGCCATCTTTTATACCATCTATCAAAGCTTCTCTATCCACTTTACTTCTCAATGGCGGATTCATTTTATAATTTCCGCTTTCTTTGATGTCTTCATCACATAATATAAGATAATGCGGAGCGGTTTCACATGTAATATCTAATCCACGTTTTTTTGCATCACGTATTATTTGAACGCTTTCTTTTGTGGAAATATGACAAACGTGGTATTTGCATCCTGTTCGTTTGATGAGTTCTACGTCACGTGCAAGTTGAGAATATTCACTCTCCGAAGAAATCCCAAGGTGTCCGTTCTTTGTCGCATACTCACCTTTGTGTATATACCCACCGTTAAGCAATGATTCATCTTCGCAATGAGCAACTATTATTTTATCGTGTTCTTTTGCCTTTTGCATTGCCATGAGCATTAATTGCTCGCTTTGAACACCTTTTCCATCATCTGAATACCCTACGGCATTATATCCACTTACTAATAATTCCGAAAGTCGTTCACCTTTTTGTCCAGTAGTTATTGAAGCATATGGATATACTGGAATCATACTCACTTTATTGATTGCATCTAATTGAACGCTTATATTTTCTAGCGTATCTGGAACGGGATTTAAGTTTGGCATTGTACAAACTGCTGTATACCCCCCGCGAACGGCGGCAGATATCCCAGATTGAATATTCTCTTTATATACAAAACCCGGTTCTCTGAAATGCACGTGCACATCACAAAAACCGGGAATAATAGCGTAATTATTTAAATTATCAGAAAAAGACTCTGCGTTATCGTTAAAAAAACGGATACTGTTGTTATATGTTTCCTTCATTAAAGATACAAACATCTTATCAGCCATCCGCAATCTCCTTTCGTCAACGCCTTGTTTTTACTAATTTAAATTATAACAAATAAAAACTGCCTTTGTCAAGAAAGACTTCGGCAGTTAAAAAAATATAACAATATTTTTTAAAATAAACCCTTTATTAACCCGTTTTTATCAACGTCTATTTTTTCAGCGGCCGGAATTTTTGGTAATCCTGGCATTGTCATTATATTTCCAGTTAAAACGACGATAAATCCTGCACCCGCAGATACTTTTACTTTTTTTACAGTAACTCTAAATTTTTCCGGAGCACATAACTTTGTTGGGTCATCTGAAAAACTGTATTGTGTTTTTGCTATGCATATGGGCAGGTCTGAATATCCCTGATTTACAAGGTTTTGTATTTGGGCTTTTGCTTCATCGGTATATTCAACCCCAACGCCACCGTATATGCGAGTGACTACTGCGTTTATTTTTTCTTCAATTTGAAGATTAAGCGGATAACTATATTCAAAATGATTATCACACTCACATAATTCAACGACTTTATTTGCTAAATCTATTGCACCATTTCCACCGTTTGCCCACACTGAAGAAGATTTTACGGGGATAGACAATTCTTCGCATAATTTAAAAAGAAATTGTTTTTCAGCTTCAGTATCCGTAGGAAATTCATTTATTGCAACAACACATGGTAATTTATATACGTTAACGATATTGTTGTAATGACGTAAAAGATTGGGAAATCCCTTGTTTATGGCCGATATATTTTCTTCTTTTAAATTATCTTTTTCTACTCCCCCATGCATTTTTAACGCCCTGATAGTTGCAACTAACACTACGGCATCGGGTTTTAAATTAGCAAATCTACACTTAATGTCGAAAAATTTTTCAGCTCCTAAGTCAGCACCAAAACCAGCCTCTGTCACAACGTAGTCGCTTAACTTCATTGCAATTTTTGTAGCGATAACGGAATTACATCCGTGAGCGATATTTGCAAATGGTCCACCGTGAACGAATGCAGGAGTACCTTCTAATGTTTGAACCAAGTTGGGTTTTAATGCATCTTTTAATAAAGCGGTCATAGCGCCAACCGCCTTTAAATCCCCTGCGGTTACGGGAACGTTATCATATGAATATCCTATTACTATATTGGAAAGTCTCCTCTTTAAATCGTCTATACTCTCCGCCAAGCAGAAAACAGCCATGATTTCAGAAGCAACAGTAATATCAAAACCATCTGATCTAGGAACACCATTAGTTTTTCCACCTAATCCATCTGTAACAACTCTTAACTGCCTATCGTTCATATCTACACAACGCTTCCAAGTAATACTGTCTGGATTGATTTGCAATTCATTACCTTGATATATATGATTATCAATCATTGCAGCCAACAAATTGTTCGCAGCACCGATTGCATGAAAATCTCCCGTAAAATGCAAATTTATATCTTCCATCGGAGCAACTTGAGCATATCCACCGCCCGTTGCCCCACCCTTTATGCCAAAAACAGGGCCAAGAGAGGGTTCTCTAAGCACCACAATAGAATTTTTATTGATTTTTCTTAATCCATCTGCAAGACCAATAGTAGTTGTTGTTTTACCTTCTCCCGCGGGAGTTGGAGTTATTGCAGTAACTAAAATGAGTTTAGCTCTACTTTGCAATTTATCTAGAAGCTTTAAATCAACTTTTGCTTTAAATTTTCCGTAAATTTCCAAACAATTATTTGGTACATTTATTTTTTTTGCAATAGACTTTATATCTTTAAGTTTAGCTTTTTGCGCTATTTCGATATCTGATAAGTGGGACATTTTATACCCCCTGTAGTTTACTTTTATTGTAAAAGGAAAAGGTTACCCTTTTCCTTTTTTAGACTTAAATTAATTTTTTATTTTTTGCCAAACATTCTTTTTAAAAATGAAGGCATTTCACCCCGCTCTTCCTCGTCGATTTTATAATCATCAGGGTCAACAGGTTTTTGCTGAATAGGTCTTAACTGTTCATGTTTTTGTGTTTGATTTCTTCCTTCATTTTGGGTTTTAAAAGTAGGATATGCTTCACGTGCTCTTTCATCAAAAACATTTCTTTCTCTTGCTGGGTTTGCAGGCTGAATAGTTTGTTGCTGCATCGGACGCTGTTGATTAATCGTCTGCCGTGGTTGCGGATTAGCCTGCTGTTGTAAAATCACGGGTTTAACCTGTTTGTTTTCAACTTCTTGAGTTCGTTCTCTCTTATTAAAACCCGTAGCAATCAAGGTAATAATAACTTCCTCTTTTATATCGTCGTTAATATTTGCACCAAAAATAATATTAGCGGAATCATCTACGATATTTTGAACAACTTTTGCAGCTTCATAAACTTGCCCAATAGTCAAGTCTCTACCACCGGTAATATTAATTATAACGCCGTTTGCGCCCTCAATGGTGGTTTCTAATAATGGACTAGAAACAGCTTGTCTTACAGCTTCTACAATTCTATTTTCACCTTTTGCCCTACCAACTCCCATATGGGCTAAACCTTGGTTTGCTATTATCGTTCTAACGTCAGCAAAATCCAAATTTATAAGAGCTGGTGTAGAAATAAGATCGGCTATACCACAAACGCCTTGACGTAAATTATCGTCCGCAAAGGTTAAAGCATCAACCATAGGCGTATCAACAGGAAGAGCTTCTAAAAGTTTATCGTTGGGAATGATAATAATTGTATCTACGTATTTCGCAAGGTTTGCTATACCCTTCACTGAATTTGCTTCTCTCTTTTTCCCTTCAAATGCAAATGGTCTAGTTACAACGGCAACGGTCAAACACCCTTTTTCTCTTGCAATTTTAGCAATAACGGGAGCAGCACCCGTTCCCGTACCACCGCCCATACCGGCAGCAATAAACAATAAATCTACACCTTCGCAGATCGATTCAATTTGCTCTTTATTCTCTTCAGCTGCCGCTTCGCCAAGTTCAGGCTGAGATCCAGCACCTAACCCCTTCGTTATTTTTTCCCCTATTTGAATTCTATTTTCAATGGGAACTTTAGAAAGCATTAAAGCTTGTTTATCGGTATTTATTGCAACAAATTCAGCGCTTGTAATTCCCTTTTCTATCATACGATTAACAGCGTTGTTACCCGCACCACCAACACCGATAACCTTTATTTTTGCAACGCCTAAATTATTGTTATTTTCAAACATTCTTCATCCTCCGTTTAGTCATTATGCAAAACATAAAAAATCCAAAAATCTCTTATGTAATCAGCATTTTTACAAATTATTCTATTTCTTATTTCGTTCTAAAGCTTCATTCAATATCGATAAAGAAGCAGATTCATCAGGCTTATTCATATAGGGAATTTGCGGAGCAATTATTTGAATTGGCATTTCTAATCTCGATGATAAATATTCCTTTGCGCCTCTCATATAAGACACTCCACCGCCTGTTAACGCAACAGGAGCAGACACCCTTAAATCAAGTGGACACTCACGAAGCACAGAATCTATCATGCCGGCAAGTTTATCCAAACAAAAACGCACCGTAAAATTTGTTTTCTGCAAAGGCAATAAAAAATCTTCATCATTGACAACAAGTTGATAATGCCCGTCTGTACTTACGTCATATCCCAAATTGATTTTTCTTTTTAATCTTTCAGCGATTTCAAATTTAGTCATCATATCAATGGGTGAATCAGTATCTATTATCTTAATAAGGTCAGCAGTTATATATCCTCCACCATAAGAAAAAGCTTTTTGATACAATACACCGCTACCATATGCAACGAAAACATTAGTCGTCAAATATCCTACGTCAATAACTATTCTCTTAACGTCTTTTTCTTCTTTCGGAATCAAATATTTACTTTCCGCAAGTGCTTCAGAAATAAATTCGACGTTATTAACACCTGCCTGCTTGCAAATATTTGTTAGAGTTTTAACATACGACTTTGACGCATACATATTACATATTAAGCCTGTTAATTTATACGTCAACCTTCCTTCGGGATTATATATTCTTCTATTGTCATCTAAAGTATAAAACATAGCTTGCGTATCGGTAACAACGTAACCATATTTATCGTCCGAACCAATAGGATAGTGAAGTTCATCCATTTCACGGCGACGTATTCGTTTCCTACGGGGAAAAGCAATATTATTTTCTTTGGTTGTTGCATACGAAAATTCGCCAGGAACACTAATATACAACTTGTTTATTGACGTTCTAGCCGCCTTAGCCGTACGTTTTAAAACGTCTTTCACCGCTGAAGCGAGAGAGGTCACGTCAAAAAATCTAGCGTCACAAAAACCTTCATATTCGCTTTCTGCAATACTTTTAATTAAAAAAGTACCGTTAACGCCCCTTTGTCCTATAATGCAGGTAACTTTTTGAGAACCGATTTCTAATACGGCAACTGCATCTTTAGTCATAATTCCCTCCAAAAAATTTACTCATATAGTAAATTACTCAACAAAACTGTGAACGCTGTGAATATTTTTATCGTTATCCCTTTCCATAACTTTAATTAACCCAGCAATTTTTCTATCTTCTTCTAAATCAATATAAAAGTCTACTCCGCTTTTTATTTTTTCTTCCAATCTTACACCCGCTTTATTTATTTGAATAAGAACTCCCTCTTTCATTTGTAAATAAATAAAGTAATTGCCTTCTTCTGGTGTTTGAATAAAAGATATTTTTAAAACGTTAGAACTTACTTTTTCAATATTATGCGTTATAACAGCAACATCATTAATAAAACAATCAGGGAAATTAAATACACTCTTTAATTCACATTCAATTTCCATGGGATAATAATTCTGACTATTATCCATATTTTCAAATATAAATTCAGTTAAATACTCTTTTTCATGAGGGCTATCTGCGGATTTTCTTACAATAAAATACTCTTCATCAAAAAAGAAATACTCTCCTGCTTTTTCATAATAGTATTTTTCAGTTCTTTCTTGTAGGTTAATAATCAATTCATTTGGATATTTTTTTTCTACCGATAAAACCTTTAAATATCTGTTGGATGTAATTTC
>JAZOCA010000133.1:0-48306 GCA_045596285.1 Christensenellaceae bacterium
CTTTTACAAAAAAATTCAATTCACTTAAGACTTTAATTTATACGCATCAAATAAAAATACGCTTACAGAATTCTGAAAGCGTTTATGATATATAATTATACTATTTTCTCCGTATATTTACAATGGGGGTAATTCTCGCAACCATAAAACTCCCCATATTTTCCATTTATTTTTTTAAGTTTTGCCCCACATTTTGGACAAATTTTTTCAGATTGAGAAATATATTGTATATTTTCAGGAAGAACTTCTATCTTATTAGATTTTCCTACGTTACACCTTTCACACAAGACACGTAAATTACTTAACTCTGATTTTCCACCTTTCGAAACAGGTATAATGTGATCTACGTGCAATCTAGCACCCTCTTGCGCTGAGGCACCGCATATAGAGCAACGAAAATTACTCATTCTTAACACGTCATAACGTAAAGAATCACTAATTTCACCCCTTTCAACAGTATTTAGAATCTTCTTTGTTTCATAATCTAAGCTTGAACGAGAAACACTATTTAACGATACAACAATATCGGCAAAATTAAATGATGCACTTTTATCTAAATTTACTTTACCTGCGGGAGATGAATAACTCATTTTTACAGTAAATTTACAATCGCAAACAGGTTTTTTTACCATAGTAGAAAACAATTTTTTTTCTACCGCTTTATATGCCCGTAATGATACTTTTAATTGTTTACACTCATCTTCCGTTATCTCGCTTTGTATAATTCTTACATTTGACATGTATTGATTATATGTTTCTTGATTTTCTTTAATTTTTTGAACATAATCAACAAAAAAGACTATGTTGTCGCGAATATATGAAGACATTAAGTATGAAGGTTCTATTTTTAAATAGTGCCCTTTATTATCATAATGTTTAAAAAGTTTAAAATGATTTTTTACGTCATGAAATTTAGTAGCATTATTAATCTCTGCTAATTTAGCCAACGATTTGCTATGAGAACTAACTATTTTCTCGTTTTTTGCGTTGATGACTTTTATTATAGCAAAAAAAACAAGCGCTATCAATCCTAATATTAAAAAAACAATTATAAAAACAGATCCGTTACCATCCATTTACTAACTCCTTCAAAAAGCAAAAAATTTTTACCAGTCTTGCTTTATATTTGTTTTAACGTCGTCGTAATAATCGAAATACTTTCGTTTAAAATCCTCACGCTCGCGCTTTTTTTGGGCGGGCGATTTTGGAGTTGGCTTAACGCTCTTTTTTTCCTGAGTGTTTTTTTCAGCGGATAGATTACTCTCTTTTATTTGGTTTTCCATAAAATTCTCCGTAAAACAATTAGGCGAATTGCATTGCAATCCGCCCCGAAAAAAGCATTTATTAAATTAACCCTTGTTTTCTTCGTTGTGTTCTACAACAGCCTTACCGTCATAGTAACCGCAGTGTGAGCAAACTTTATGACTTTGTTTAAGCTCATGGCACTGAGGGCATTCAACAAGCGTAGGCATAGTTGCTTTATAGTTGCTTGCGAATCTCTTATTTCCTCTTTGTTTTGAAACTTTTCTCTTGGGAACTGCCATTTGTGCGCACCTCTCTTTTTATATTTTTTATTAGTTTCCGTGACCGCAATCACCTTCGTTTAGGTTTGCACCACAAACGGGACATAAACCTTTGCAATCTTCTTTGCAATAAACTACGGTCGGCTGGCTTACGATTATGGCTTCGTTTACACTCGAAGTCAAATCAACTTTTCCACTTTTGTAAAGATAGCAGTCTTCTTCTTCAAAAAGACTGTACTTTGCCGAATAAGAATAATTTATCTCTGCCTTAGCATCTTCTAAACATCTTGAACACAGGCAAGAAATAAGATAAGTTATTTCAACGTCGGCATAAACGTCCTTCCCCTCTAACTCTACGTAAGCGTTTACCTTAACAGGCCCACAAAAAGAGCCCTCGGGAAGAGATAATATTAGGTTTTGCGAAGGGTTATATTCAAAATCGAATTCCGCACTCGTTTTACCTTCTTGTTTAAGTTTAAGAACGTCAATAATCATAACAAATAACACAACTTCACGTCGTGCGCGTTCAATTATACAGTAATTTATAAAAGATGTCAAATAATTTTGACTAAATTAGCGCAATTTAAAGCCCGATTTAGCCAAAATTATACACTTTACATTCTTTTTAATATTATTTTACGCTTTTTGCAAGCTCTGCTGCATCCCTTGCAATAACAAGTTCTTCGTTAGTGGGGATAATTAGTACTTTAACCTTACTGCCTTCGCCAGTTATATCGCAAATACCGTCGCAGGGGTTAGCGTTCTTTTCTTCGTCGATTATAACGCCCATATATTCAAGGTCGCTTACAACGGCTTTTCTTATAACGTCATCATGTTCGCCAACGCCGGCGGTAAATACTATACAATCTACACCACCCATAACTGCTGCGTAAGAACCAACGAATTTCTTGCATGAATATCCAAACATATCAAGTGCTAAAGCGGCACGGTGATTACCTGCGCTTGCTGCCTTTGAAAGATCTCTGAAGTCGTTAGAAACACCGCTTACGCCAAGCATACCTGATTTTTTATTGCAAATGTTAACGAGTTCTGCAATTCCAACGTTTAGTTTTGCAGAAAGATATTCTAAAATAGCGGGATCTAAATCGCCAGTCCTAGTTCCCATGGGAACACCGCCAAGTGGGGTGAAACTCATTGAAGTATCAACGCACTTGCCGTTTTTAACCGCTGCAATAGAAGAACCGTTACCAAGGTGGCAAGTAATAACTTTAAATCCGTCTTCGGGGTTAACGCCAAGATATTTTGCCGCTTCGCCTGAAACGTAGCGGTGGCTAGTTCCGTGAGCGCCGTATCTTCTAACCCTGTGTTCTGTGTAATATTCATAAGGTAAAGCAAACATATACGCTTTTTCGGGCATGGTTGCGTGGAAAGCGTTATCGAAAGTACAAGTCATGGGAACGTTAGGCATAATAGCCTTGCACGCGTCTACGCCCATGATATTTGCAGGTTGATGTAAAGGAGCAAGTTCAATGTTGTTCTTGCAAACTTCCATAACGTGATCATCTATTAAAACAGACTTATCGTATTCCCCACCGCTATGAAGCATTCTGTGGCCAACTGCGTCGATTTCACTCATAGACTTAATAGCACCGTGTTCGGGATGAACAAGCGCGTCGAGCATAAGTTCGATTGCCGCCTTATGATCGGGCATATAACTATCTATTCTAACTTCTTTGCCGTTGCCTTTATGGATAAGGAAAGAATCCTTAAGACCGATTCTTTCACATCCGCCTTTTGCAACTGCGGTTTCAGTTGTCATATCGATAAGTTGATACTTTAAAGAAGAACTACCTGCATTGATAACTAGTACTTTCATAATTTATATAAACTCCTTAAATGGTATAATTAACTGATTAAATTTGCGTTTGTAAAGCGGTTAAAGCAACCGTTAAAACTATATCTTCTGCCTTACATCCCCTTGATAGGTCGTTCATGGGCTTTGCAAAACCCTGACATACGGGGCCAACCGCCATAAATCCGCCAAGGCGTTCTGCAATTTTATAACCGATATTGCCTGCATCTAAATCAGGGAAGATAAGAACGTTTGCTTGACCTGCTACCGTAGAGTTGGGCGCTTTTGACTTAGCTACCGAAGGAACGATTGCAGCGTCGAATTGAAGTTCGCCGTCTATATTGAGTTCGGGTGCAAGTTCGTGCGCTTTTTGCACTGCAGCAACTACTTTTGCAACGTCGTCGTGCTTTGCGCTACCCTTTGAAGAGAACGATAAAAGGGCTACTTTAGGATCTAATCCAGCAAGAGCCTTTGCGCTTCTTGCAGCAGATACGGCAATAAACGCAAGTTTATCGGGATCGGGGTTAGGTTCTAAACCGCAGTCTGAAAATACGAAAGCGCCGTCCTTGCAGTATTGATTGCCTTGTTCGGGGGCTATCATAAGGAAGAAACTAGATACCAAAGGTACGCCTGGTGCAGTTTTTATAATTTGCAAACCGGGACGCAAGGTGTTAGCCGTTGAATGACAAGCACCCGAAACAAGACCGTCTACGTCGCCCGCTTTAAGCATAAGCGTTCCAAAATAGGTGCTTTCGCAAGCGGTTGCTTCCGCTTGTTCCATAGTCATACCTTTTGCCTTACGTAATTCGTATAATAGATTTGTATATTCTTTAAGTTTGGGGCTGGTTTTGGGGTTGATGATTTCAACGCCGGTAAGATCAACTTCGGGATTATCCGCTTTGATTTGCGCTTCGTCGCCAAGTAAAACGATTTTAGCAATTTTCTTTCTTACGATTTCACTTGCAGCGGTTACTACTCTCTTATCTTCGCCTTCGGTTAAAACGATGGTTTTATTTAGTGCTGATGCATTTGCCACTAATTTGTTAATAAGTTCAGACATAACTTTCTCCTTATTCCGCGCTAAAAAGTTGAAATTTTTTGCGCAATGGTGTATCATATTAGTAAGACCGAAGCCGGCCACCAAGTATATATTATATATTATTCTAAGAAAAAAGTAAATTATTAAGGGGCATTATTTTGAAATTAGGGCTTACAATTTGCGAATACAATCCCTTTCACAACGGGCACGCCTATTCGCTTAACAAAATAAAAGAGAATTTAAACCCGGACTTAGCGGTCGTTATCATGAGCGGGAATTTTACACAACGCGGTGAAATCGCCCTTATGAATAAGTATCAGCGAGCAAAACACGCAATACTTGCAGGGGCGGATATAGTAATAGAATTACCCGCCGTTTTTGCCACTGCCCCCGCAGAACTTTTTGCTAAGGGCGCGGTTAAACTCCTTAACGAACTACAAGGGGATAAAACCCTTTGTTTCGGGGTGGAAAATGCAAGCAAAAGTGGGCTTATAGCAACGGCAACAGCACTTTCAAACGAAAGTGAAGATTTTAAAAACAACCTTAAACAAATGCTTAAAGACGGGCATTCTTTAGCAAAGGCAAAGCAACTTGCGCTAGATAAAATAAGCGAAGAAGACCGCGATTTAGCTTGCGATTTAACCCCTAATAATATTTTGGGTTTAGAATATACTAAGGCGATTATAGGTGGCGGATACAAAATGGATATTATGCCCATAACCCGCTTGGGCGCAGGATATAAAGATCTTGATTTTAACAAAGAAACCTGTTCTGCTATGGCTATTAGGCAAGCGATAAAAGCAGGCGAGATAGAAAAATACAAGAATTTTATGCCTTCTTTCGTTTACGAGGATCTACCTTTAACCCTACCCGATTGCGACGATTTTATTATGCAAGCGCTTATCACTTGCGAAAAAGAGAATTTAAAAGGTATTGTAGATTGCACCGAAGGGTTAGAAAATAGAATTAAAGATATGCTAAAAAACAGTTTTACGCGTGAAGAATTAATCAATAAAGTTCAAACGCGCCGTTACACCCGCACACGGATTGCAAGAATAACCCTTTCTGCGCTTTTAAAAATAGAAGAAACTTTTATTAAACAATGTTTAAAAGGCGAACTTTACCTTAAAGTTCTTGCGATTAAAGAAAGTAAGCTTGAATTACTTTCTTCGCTAGCGGGTAAAACTCCGTTCATTATGCGAAAAAGCGACGCATCTAAACTTTCAGATAGTGCGATAAAATGCTTTAATAAAGACGTTACCGCTAACGATTTATATAATTTAATAACCAAACAAAAAACCAACGAATTTTACACACAAATTATAAAATAAGGGGCTATAAGGCGATTATCGCCACATTTAAGTTATGAAAACTCTTTGCGTAACCGGCCACAGACCAGATGGACTTCCCTGGAAAAAAGATACTTTAAGTGAAGAATACCAACAGTTTAAAAGCCGACTAAAAGAATATTTAAATTATGCAATAGAAATGGGGTATACTCATTTTATCGCGGGTGGTGCTTTGGGTATAGATACGATTTTCGCCCTTACCGTTATAGAACTTAAGCAAAGCGGATTAAATATCTCTTTAGAAATAGCCGTTCCTTGCAAAACTCAACCAAGCGGTTGGAATGAAGAAAATAAAAAAATCTATGATTACGTATTAAAAAACGCAGATAAAGTAACCGTTTTATCTGATAAATATTATCTGTTTTGTATGCAAAGAAGAAACGAATATATGGTTGAAAACAGCGATTGCGTTCTTTGCTGTTACAACGGTGTTAAAAAGGGAGGAACTTATAACACCATTAAACTCGCGCAAAAACAAGGAAAAAAACTGCTTCACATAGATCTTTCGCAAAACGCAAAAAACGGCGGAAATCAAATGATATTTTTTAAAGATAAAATAATTTAACAAAAATTAAGGCTCTGTTAAAACTAACAGAGCCTATTTTTTTAATAATGAATTTTATATAAGAAAGCGCTTTTTCCATCTTCGTGTTCGCCTGCAATTTCAACCGAACTATCTTGAACTTTACGTTTGACGATTACGTTATCGCCATACCTTAATTCGCCTGTAAAAAACATTTCTATTCTACTAATGCGTCCGCTTTCTTCCCAACGCGCAGGCGGTAAATTATCGTAAACCACTTGAGCGTATTTAAAATTGTTTACGTGCCCTAAACTATCTATCCAATGCGGACGAACGGCAATTTTTTCGCAAAATTCAAACTCTCCGCTAACCGGGCTTCTACTCTGCGCTTCAAACAATTCTTCGCCTTCTTCTAAAGTAATTTTTTCATAGATTTCCCTACTAGTACAAAGTCTTCTTTTCCCAACGTCGAAAAGGGATGAAAAAGTAGTAGCGTAAGCGTAAGGCTCGCCACTTTCTTTATCGCAAATTTCAAAATCTCTGCGATACAAAACCCCTTTACGCCATGTATGCCAAGTGGTAACCGATAATTCTTGCCCCGGTTTTATTTGCTTTAATACTTTTACCGAAAGGGAAAGTAATATCCATGAAACACCTAATGTTTTTATAAGACGGGCGATAGAGAACTGAATTCTTTCTAATTCTTTTTCAGTTGTAGAAAGAACTATTCTTTGATATCCTTCCGGAGTGATAAATCCAAATCTATCTAATGCCGAAGTATCTATCGCGTAATAATAAGTCTTTTTATTGCCATAATTTTTACCAAAATATAAGCCTATAAGGCGATTATCGGCTATTAGTTCTTAGTTTTAGTCCAGTATAAAATTTGATAAATACCTTCCGTTTGCGTTTCTTCGCAAGAAAGATAAATAGTATCGCCTGCATTTATAAATAACGCACTTTCGTCATCTGCAATACTTAATTTATAGTAAACCGTATTTCCGTTTTCACTTGCTTCATAGAAGAAAACGGTGTTTCCGTCTATAACCGTTTGCGTAACGGATAAAACGGTAACTTCTTTTAATTCGTCGGTAACTGCACCACCGGAAAGTATTCCGTTTTCTGCCAAAAGTTTTTTGTATTCGCTCATTGCTTGCTGTTGGTTATCGCCCGTGGCAACTATACCGTATTGTTCCACGTTAACAAGGGCGTAAAGTTTAACCAAGCCATTTGCATCCTTTAAAACCATGATATAGGTAGCTTCGCCGTATACGTTAACAAGACTTGGAAATGATGCGGTATATCCCTTTTCTTGCACTTCGCCTTCAGCTGCGCCCATTGCGGAATGTTCTTCCGCACCGATTACAGGATAATATTTATAACTACCCGTTCTTGCGTTGGTAAGTATAAAACCTATATTACTTTCGTCGCCGGTAACCGAAGTAACGCCGGTAAAGTACCAAACGTCGTTATCCAAAGCGATATAACCGAAATCATCGGTGGTTTTTTTACAACCCTGATTTCCTATAACACTATTTAAAAATCCGCCGGACAAAGTTCCGTACCAGTTATATTTATCTGAAGCGAGATATCCATCGAAAACGATATCTACCCATTCGGGAACTTTATCTAAAGAAAGAAGTTCGCTTTCGCCCGTGCAGGGATTAAAAATTATAACTTCGTTAACGTCACTTGCACCAAATAGACCAACTCTGGGTTTGTAACAAGCGACTATATAAACGGGATTTCCGCTATCATCTACTTCATAACGCGGTTCACCAAATATTTTCGTAGGATACGAAAAACGCAATTTACGCATTAAATCTTCGCCAAAAAATGCGCTTTCTACGTATTTCATGGGGGTTTTTAACTGAACGTATTCCGCCGAGAATTTAACGGGGTCTACCATTACGTAACCGGGAATACCCCTATCTTTATTACCCATCCATTTAAAGAAATCGGCATATTCTAAATTTGCAACCTTCTTGGGTAGGTTTTGATAATTTATTTGATTATAATTTACGCTTACTTCGTATTGTGAAACTACATCTGATAAAGAACCCAAAGTTCTGTTTCCCACTATTTGAGCAGAAGGAGTATCCATAAGAGCAATATTCGTAACGTTTAACGTTTCGGGCATATCCTCTTCGAACACGCTTTCTTCAACGGTAATTACAGAAGCGTATTTTCTTGCGTTAAAAACAGAAGAAGAAAAAATTCCGCCGATTATTAAAACCGCAATAGGAACAAGCGCAACGAAAGCAAGTTTGTTAACCTTAATATTATAATCGAAAGGAACAACCGAACTACCCTTTCTTTTTTGCCTTACAACAACCACTTCTCTTTTTTTAATAATTAAGAAAAGGGGCGCTAGATAAGTAAAAATTAGAAATGCAAGATAAACCCAAAAACCAGGCGAGTATACGTTTATAGCAGG
The DNA here is from genome assembly GCA_045596285.1 of Christensenellaceae bacterium. Lineage (GTDB taxonomy): Bacteria > Bacillota > Clostridia > Christensenellales > Borkfalkiaceae > HGM11416. The sequence goes on from JAZOCA010000133.1 coordinate 8,685, forward strand.
TAACGTAACGTAATAAATTAAGAAATTAATTAATGTAATTGCTAAATAAAAAATTAAATATTTTAAAATCTTATTTTTCATTTTTTATTCCTTTTTAGTATTTTTGTATTTATTTTTAAAAAAATGTTAGCCTATAGCACGATTATCGCGCAATTAACGTCATTTTACTTAAGCTAAGCGCAAAGCGTTTAGTTACAAGCAAGAGTAGGCGTTTGTGCTTTTTTACAAGGGAGCGTACTTACCGTACGTAACCCGAATAAAGCACATGCATCATGCCCATATAAACGTTGAATAAGCCTTAGATGCGAACTAATTTCTCATCTTTCGTGACAAATGCACTAGGGCGATGAGAAAAAATAATTTTTAAATAAGCAACAGCGCAAAGCGTTTAGTTACAAGCAAGAGTAGGCGTTTGTGATTTTTTGCAAGGGAGCGTACTTGCCGTACGTAGGAATTGCAAAAAAGTGCAAAGAACGACCTATTGCGCCGTAAAAAAGCGCTTTTATTAAAAATTAGTTTTTTCGAAGAGCCCCGATAAGGCTTATTCCAGTTCGAACATACCCGTATATAACTGATAATACTTCCCTTTCTTTTCAAGAAGTTGCTCGTGATTACCGCGTTCTATAATTTCGCCCTTTTCCATAACCATGATAACGTCTGAATTTCTGATAGTAGATAAACGGTGAGCAATTACAAAAACCGTTCTACCTTCCATAAGTTGATCCATACCACGTTGAACTAAAAGTTCTGTTCTTGTATCTATTGAAGAAGTAGCTTCATCCAAAATCATAACTGGAGTGTTTGCAATAGCCGCGCGCGCAATAGATAAAAGTTGGCGTTGACCTTGCGAAAGATTTGCTCCGTCTCCAGCAAGCATAGTATCGTAACCTTCGGGAAGACGAGTGATAAAGTCGTGTGCATTAGCAAGTTTAGCCGCATCTATAACTTCTTGATCGGTTGCGTCTATCTTGCCGTAGCGAATATTTTCTGCAATCGTGCCGGTAAATAAGTTAGTATCTTGTAATACTACCCCCATTGAACGGCGCAAATCGTCTTTTTTAATTTTGTTAATATTGATTCCATCGTAACGCACTTTGCCGTCTGCAATATCGTAAAAGCGGTTAATAAGGTTCGTGATAGTCGTTTTACCAGCACCCGTTGCACCAACCAAAGCGACTTGTTCACCGGGATTTGCGTAAACGGAAATATCTTTTAAAACGGGTTTACCTTCTTCGTATTCAAAGTCAACTTCGGTTAGGGTTATATCCCCCATTAAACGAACGTATTTAGGCTCGCCTTCTTTTGCCTTGGGATTATACCAAGCCCAAATACCGGTTCTTTCTTCACAAGGAACAAGTTCGCCGTTTAAATCTATCTTAGCATTAACCAAAGTAACGTAACCGTCGTCTGGCTCGGGCTTTTCATCCATCATTTCAAACACGCGTTCCGCACCGGCAAGCGCCATTACGATATTGTTGAGTTGCTGAGAAACCATACTTATAGGACGCGAGAAATTTCTTGATAAAAGCAAGAAAGAGGAAACTACGGCAAGCATAGCGTATGCGCCGGTTTGCCCATCGGGAACTATCAATAATCCGTTAAGCGCTAAAACACCGCCAACTACGGCAACTATAACGTACTGCAAATAGTTAAGGTTTGCCATTATGGGCATAAATATATTCGCAAAAGTGTGCGCTTTAGTCATATTACCGCAAAGGTCTTCGTTTAACCTATCAAAGTCCGCCTTTGCGTGTTCTTCGTGGTTAAATACCTTTACGACCTTTTGTCCGTTAGACATTTCTTCGATAAAACCGTTCAACTTACCAACCGACTGTTGCTGCGCAATAAAGTATTTAGCGCTGTTTCCGCCAACGAACTTAATAACTAACAACATTATAGCAAGAGTAAAGAAAACGACTATCGTAAGTTGCCAACTGGTTGTTACCATCATTATAAATGAAGTAATTATCGTAACCATGCTTGAAACGCAGTTAGGAATACTTTGCGCTATTAACTGTTCAATAGCATCCGTATCGTTCGTGTAACGGCTCATAATGTTACCGAATTCGTTTCTATCGAAATATTTTACGGGGAGTTTTTGCATCTTTGCAAACATATCTTCCCTAACGTTTTTTAATACCCCTTGCGAAACTTTAACCATTATGAAGTTGAAAGAGAAAGAAGATATAATACCTAAAACGTAAATCACTATCATCTTGACTATTTCCATTATTATGGGTGAATAGTCTAACGCGCTTGATTCTTGCCCCGCTTTAACAGCGTCTACTAAAACACCTATTTCAAAAATAAGTTGCTTCATAAAGTCCGCAGCATATAAACTTGCAACCGCGCTTACCCCTATACACAGTAAAACGATTATAATTCTAAAAGTGTAAGGTCTTAAATAAGAAAGCAGCCTTAAAAGGGTTTTTGCACCGTTTTTTGCACCACGTTTGGGCTTTTTTCCGACCATGGGTGGCATTTTTTGATTGTTCTTACTCATTTTCTTCGCCCCCCTTTTGTGAATAATATACTTCTTGATAGATTGCATTTGAAGCAAGCAATTCTTCGTGAGTTCCAAAGCCTGCTACCCTACCGCTCTCCATAACTATAATCTTATCTGCATCTTGAACGGAAGAAATTCTTTGCGCGATTATAAGTTTAGTTGTGTTTGGAATTTCTTCTTTAAACGCCTTACGAATAAGAGAATCCGTTTTTGTATCTACTGCAGAAGTAGAATCATCTAAAATAAGAATTTTTGGTTTTTTAAGCAATGCTCTTGCGATACATAAACGCTGTTTTTGTCCGCCAGAAACGTTCGCACCGCCCTGATCTATTACAGTATTGTAACCATCGGGGAAAGAATTGATAAATTCATCCGCTTGCGCAAGTTTACAAGCATGGGCAATTTCTTCATCCGTAGCGTTTTCATTACCCCAACGCAAGTTTTCTTTTATCGTGCCGGAAAATAAAACGTTCTTTTGTAACACTACCGCAACGCTATCACGCAGCACCTTTAAATCGTAATCTTTAACGTTTACGCCCCCTACTTTTACTTCACCTTCGGTTGCGTCGTAAAGGCGGGGAATAAGTTGTATAAGGGTTGTTTTAGAAGAACCCGTGCCACCTATAATACCTATAGTTTCGCCCGAATTAATCTTTAAATCAACGTCTAATAAACAGAGTTTATCCTTCTTTGATTTATAGCTAAAATTAACGTCTTTAAATTCAATAGAGCCGTCTATAACTTCGTAAACGGGACTTTCGGGTGATAAAATATCGCTTCTTTCATCTAATACTTCGCATATTCTTTTTGCGGGCGCTTCTGCAATTGTAATCTGAACGAAAATCATTGAAAGCATCATAAGGCTCATAAGAACTTGCGTTACGTACGTTATTAAAGTTGAAAGTTCGCTTGCGTTAAACCCGCCGACTACGCCCACGTCTGAAATAACCGCTTTAGTACCAAACCAACAAATTAAAACGGTAGATGCGTAAACCGCTAAATTCATTAATGGGTTGTTAAAGGCAACTATTCTTTCTGCCTTAGAAAAGTCTTTATAAATTTCGTTTGAAGCCTTTTCGAACTTTTCTTTTTCGTAATCTTCGCGAACGTAGGTTTTAACAACTCTTATACCGCGAATATTTTCTTGAACAACGGTGTTTAGTCTATCGTAATGCTTAAACACCCTTTCAAAAACGGGAAAAGCAAACTTCATTATAAGGAATAAACCAACGGCAAGCAAAGGTATTACCGCCAAAAATACAAGCGCGAGTTTTGCATTTAACATAAAACTCATAATAAGCGTAAAAATAAGCATTAACGGAGCGCGTACTGCTATTCTTATAATCATTTGGAATGCCATTTGAACAAAACTTACGTCCGTAGTCATTCTTGTAATAAGTGATGAAGAAGAGAATTTATCTATATTGTTGAAAGAATAATTTTGCAAATTGTAAAACATTTTCTTTCTTAAATTTTTAGAAAAACCCGCCGCGGCTTGCGCAGCCATTTGCCCGGATAACGCGCCAAACATAAGAGCCACTAAAGCAAATACAGCCAAAAGCCCGCCGTAACCTAAAATTTGCGGTATATTACCGCCGTTCTCGATTACCCCAAGCAACTTGGTCATAACGTAAGGGATAAGCACGTCAAAAACCACTTCAAATGCAACGTAAATGGGGGTTAATATGGTTTGCTTTTTATACTCCCCTACATTGCTTGCTAATTTTTTAACAATTTTTAAAATTCCTGTTTCTTGCATTTACAACATTCACACTCCTTATTTTCGCTTTCAATAAGATTAAAAGATACCCTTTCTAATAAAGAAATTAAAGTGGTACATTCATCTTTGGTTAATCCCTTTTGCAAGATTTCTTCCGTCTTTTTTCGTTCTTCATCAAAAAGCTTTACCATTTCGCGCGCTTTATCGGTTAAAACGATACGCTTTAAACGCGCGTCGTAATCAACCGCAACGCGGGTAATTAATCCGTTCTTTTCCATCAATTGCAAAATAGACGTAGCGGTACTTCTTCTTATTGAAAAGCGTTTTTCAACGTCTTTTTGAAATACTTCTTCCCCATCTCTTCCCTTAATATAACCTATAACGTATCCGTGCATGCCAGTAGCGCTATCCATCTCTTTTCTAACCGGAGATTTTTCCATTCTTCTTTTCATAAGAATATGTGCATTACGAATGGCAATACCTAAGTTGTTAATATTCTGTTTACAGTTTTCATTCATAATTTTGTTAGCCACCTAACATTTTATTATGTTGTATTATAAAACTTTATATAAATTATGTCAAACAAATAAAAGGTGTGAAAAAAACTTCGCTATTATTTTTTTATACTGGTAAATAGATTTTACCATTTTTCGTCTTTTTTCGCGTTTATTATACCCTAATAAAAACCCAAAGTATAAAAAGATAATCCAGTTATTTATTTAAAAGAGCAATGTAAATGCGCTGTTCCGTTAGGGATTTTTAGTTGGTAGTAAAAGTGTAGCCCACTATACTTCGCAAAAAGCGAAATATGGTGGGCTTTTCTTATCCACAAAAGATAAATTATTATAAGTTATATTTTTAGCCTTGTGGCTAAAAGTGATATGCAAAACTATTTTGCGTTAGATTGCGACTTGCAGTCACAGTTATATTAAATAAATCCTTAACTCGACGTAAGGCGAATATAACTGCCGATAGGCAATATAACTCGTCGTTAGACGAATATCACAAATCCGCAAGGATTTATTTAGTTGTCGCATATTCCCTATGGGAAGGGCGACAATGCGCGCCCCTTTTTATTGCAATAAAAAAGTAAAAAACGGGCTTTTTAAACTTTTTTACAAAAAAGTTAACCTATAGCACGGTTATTGATGAGTTCATTCATTTTTACGCATAAAAAAACGCCCTTTTAAAAAGGGCGAATTTTTTTCAGTTATTAGCCAAGAAAGATTTCAATAGCCGTTTCAGTTCCAAAGTAAACCCATTTACCTTTTACTTTTAAAACTTGGTCTTCATCTTCCTTTTCTTCGTCTTTATGTTCTTCGTAGTATGCTTTTGCCGCCTTAGAACTTTCAAACAAAGTAGCGGTGATATGTTCGCCGTTTACGTTTAAACCAGAACCAAAGCCGATATCTATTTTAGTTGCAGAAATAGTGCCTACTTTACCATCTTCATTGCCTTCTTCGGCAAGAGTAACAACTACATTATAATCTGCTTCTTTCATAATTTCTTCTGCTTTTGCTAGATTCTTAGGACCGCCACAAGCAGTTAAAAGTACGCAAGAAAATGCTAAAATGAGAGCAAGTGATAAACCTTTGATGAATTTTTTCATAGTGAGCCTCCTATAAGTTTATATGTTTTATTCTAACAAAAAATATAAATGCTGTCAATAATTATTCAAATATTAATATATAATTTTAGTCAAATACTTTATATGCGCGCCATACGCTTTGCCCTTATATAAATATGTGCGTTATTTTATTTTTTACTTGCTAATTATATAAGCTTGTGCTAAAATATATACGCAATGGTTTGAAAGGAGTAAAATCATGAAAACTAAACTAATAATCCACCCTGACGAACTTAATAAGGAATGGGTGCTTCACGCCCATGAAACGGGCATAGACGTTATAGGAATACATTCCGTTGGCAACGTTAAAGCCCACGTTAATCTTTCAAACGACTTAAATTTATTTACAAGCCCCAATTTTATGGAAGCGGTTGACTTAGCCTATGAACTTGGAATGGCTATCGAATACGAAGTGCACGCCGTAAGCTATCTTTTACCGCGTGAACTGTTTGAAACCCACCCCGAATATTTTAGAATGGACGAAAATGGGGCGCGCACCAACCATTGTAATTTTTGTGCAAGCAGTGAGGAAGGTTTGAATATTATCGCAAAAAACGCGGTTAAACTTGCTAAACTCTTATACCGTTCTACAAGTGATTATTATTTTTGGACGGATGATATTAAAGGCGCATACTGCAAATGTGAAAAGTGTAAAGACCTTTCCCCCTCAGACCAAAACTTGATTTTAATGAACGCCATTATAAAGGAATTAAGAAAAGATAATCCTAAAGCGCGCATTGCATACCTTGCATATTACGATAGCGTAGATTTACCAACTAAGATAAAGCCCGAAGATGGCGTCTTTTTGGAATACGCACCTTACGAAAGGGATTTATTTAAGCCAGCAAGCATAGTGGATTCAAAAGAAATTAACAAAATGAAGAGACTCTTACAGTTTTTTGGAAAAGAAAATTCTACCGTGCTTGAATACTGGGTAGATAATTCATACTTTTCTAAATACGAAAAACCGCCAAAAAAACTTACGCCTAACAACCAAATGATAAAAGAAGATATAAAATTTTATCGCGATATAGGCTTTGAAAATATATCTTCTTTTGCCTGCTTTTTAGGCGACGATTACAAAAAACTATTCGGAAAACCCGACCTTTCTGCCTTTAAAAAATAATATATAAAAAGCGTAGCGCTTATGAGCGTTACGCTTTATTTTTTTATCAAAAACCTGCCTATAAGTCGATTATAGGCACTTTTAAGCAATTTCAATCTCTAAAAATCTGGCAACGTATTCGCCCTTTTCAAGAGTTACTTTAACCGAAGAAGAAGTAAATTCCACCCCTTCTTTACTGCTTGCGGGATATACGATTTTTGCATCTTTTACGGTATATTCTTTAATGGGGATTTCAATTTGACCGTCGCCTGCTAAATTCCAAACGGCAAGATAAATGATTTTGTTTGCTATAAAGCCCGAAACGACTTTATCCTGACTAAAATCAGTAAATCCCCAAGGCATATATGGAAGGGCTTGTTTTTTAGCAGTAACAATTTTATCGTAATACTCAATACCCTCTTTAATATATGCTTTCTTTTCTTCGCTTAAAAGATGTACGGCACTAGCAAGGTGCATTCTACCAAGCAAAGAGTTAACCATATTCATAATAACCTGTTCAGAAGAAATTCTTTCGTTAACGCTTTCGTAAGTATCTTGATCAAAAACCGTCATACCAAGCGCTTCTACCGGGTAACTCCACACCGCTGCTTGTTCGGGAAGAACGGCAGATAAAATATTGCCCGCAATGTAAGGATATCTTTTATAATTAGTTTGATCTGAAGTAGAAACCAACGGATGAACGGAAAGAGTTTTGTAATCTAACCTTTGCCCGCCACTTGCACACGCTTCAATGATAATTGAAGGATGTCTTTCCATCATTTCTTTAACCCAAGAAATATATGCGTTGGAATGTTCTTCTAATCCGTCGCCAAGGCTGGAACTGTTAACTTCCGTACCTGCACCGCTATCTTGGTTATAGTCGAATTTAATATAACCTATTCCGTAGCCAACCATTCTATCTATAACTTCAGTTAAATAAGAACGGACTTTTTCGTTACGGAAATCCAAAAACATTCTATTTGAAGTTATAATTTTGTTGCCGTTTCTTCTTAAAAACCCTTCTTCTCCGTAATAATCTTGCATTTCTTTGCATTCGTAGCCGATAATTTCAGGCTCTATCCAAAGCCCTGCTTTCATACCGTGGTTTTTAATCATGCTTACGGTAGCCTTTATACCATTTGGAAATCTTTTATTTGAAGGCATCCATTTGCCGACGTTTTTATAAAGTTCGTCGTAATTACATTCGTCGTGCCAACCACAGTCTATAACGTAATATTTAGCGCCCAAAGAGGCAACTGTGGGAACAACCTGCGCCGAACGCTTTTCATTAGGATTATCCCAACTTAAATGCATGTATTCATTAAAGATAACGGGCAAGCGTTTGTCTGGCTTGCAAGGAGTGATTATATGACGGCGATATTTCGTCATTTCCCCTATAACTTCATTTAAACTTTCACCCGGGGCTACTGCGCAACGTGGCGTTGTATAATCGCATTTAGGCATAACGACCTTACACCATTGATTGTGAGTAGTATTCGGTCCGCCGATATTTAAATAAATAAGCCCTGCGTTATCGCTTATTTCGTAATACCAACTGTTGTTGGTTTCAATTTGGAACATAAAGAATTTTCCACTATCTTGATCTTCTATAATAGACATAGGTAGTTCTTCTTTAGTGGACCAACTGCCGGTATTTATACCGCAGATTTTTTTCATACTGCGCATATCGTTGCCGTTAAAAAGCCCCAAATCGGAAAAAGAAAGCCTTACTGGCTGACATTCTACGTGCCAACTGTTATGAAATTTATACAAAAATAAATCTTTAACACTTGCGCTACCCTTTTTGCCAAAACCGTAAATTAAAAAAGAAGAAACGTGCTCTATCGTTATGGGTTTATCTGAAGTATTAGTGATAGTATTCCATACGCGCACAGTTTTACAATCTTCGTATACTTCAAAGTGCGTGCAAACGGAAAGTTTTTTACTTGCCTGAACTATATCTAACTTATTGCCCATATCAGAATAAGCTATATATTTCAGTTTAGCCGTTTCACTACTTGCAAAGGTCTTATTTCCGCCGTGTGCGGAATGATTTTCGCCTGCAAGCTGAATTTCTACAAAGTCAAAAAGAGTTTTGTCCTGCCCATCCTGATGCTTTGCCATACCAAAGCAATCGGTAAGAAAAATTCTACCGTCTATTAATTCAAAACTTAAACCTTTAAAATTCATTTCCATAATTATACCCCTAAATAAAAGAGCGCAATGGCAAATACGCTAATCTTGCGTATATATTATACCAACTTGCGCCCTAAAAAACAACCTTTTAATCTATTTTTCCCGAAGTGATTTCCATCCCTATTTCACAAATTCTATTCCAAAGGCGTGGCCAGTAATTTTTATAGTCCGGGCAAGTGAGTTTATCAAGCCCGATATTACCAAGCGCTTCTTCGTCCGGAGTAAAAGTGTAATAAGTAAAGCACATAAGCCCGCCCTTGCGATTTTGTCTTTTTAAAACGTCGTAACAAGCGTTTAAATGTTCTAAACAATACTCTTCGCTTTTATCTCCTCGATAATTCATTGTACAAGGAATCATCCACACTTTTAGATCATCGCGATTACCCGCCCTTTCAAGCATAAGTTCTAAGATCTTTTCGTAATCTTCGCTCCACTTGTGATACATATCAAAAGCGATATCCGTAAGATGACGTGAAGAAGTGGGGTCAATGGGTAAAACGTCGTTAATCGTCCAAAATTCGGGAGCAACGCCCGCAATAGAAAAGCAAACGAAAAATCGTTTATCCGGGCAAGCAACTTCTCTGAAATACCCAGTAAAAGTTTCAAAATCTTCGTTGGTGATATTCCAAAGCAAAGGCTCGTCCATATAAAACCCTAAAATGCAATCGTACCAACCTTGACTTTTAATATATGCCACGAAATCATCTATTTTTTGGCGATAATCACTAAAAAAGGTGGTAACGGGGTTAAATACAGACTGTTTTTCACCGTTATCTGCAATAGTGACGTTATTTTCGCTTTTAAAGCCCAAATATGTAACGCTGATCCACGCGCTTTTATCGGGGTGGGCTTTAATTTCGTTCATGCTAATGGCAAATTCTTCGCTTTTGTAGTGTGATTCAACTAAAAAAGTATTAACGAAATCGCTATTAACTGCTTTATAGAAATAATCCCCTGCCCTTTCGTAAGCCGTGTGAAAAATACCGAATAAAGTTTCTGCCATAATTTTTATCCTTAAGGCTACGCCGTTAATAGCGTAGCCTTTCAGTTGTTAATTTATTTTTTGACTATTTAGCTTGAAAATCATCAACGTAGAAGTTAGATCTATCTTCGTAAGTACCTGCGCATTGTGCGATACAAATTCTTACTTTAGTTAAATCTATTTGTGCTGCGCCCGCTAATATTTCTGCTTTTGATATGCTGATTTGTGTCCATTCTCTTGCGGCTAAAGTAATTCCCTTTAACATTTGGTTTACGTTTTCGCCGTTGTTGATTTTTAACTTAAAGTTGGTTTGTGCGCTATCTGAATCGAAGTATACCCACATAGTTACTTTTTCTACGTTGGTCATATCTATCGTTCCGCCTGCTACGTTACCGATTACTACGTTAGGCCATACACCACCGTCTTGACGTACGGTTACTTTTAAAGAATGAGAACCGCTGTGTGCTTGTTCTGCGCTTCTTGATACAGGCCAAGTCCAAATATCGTCTGCATTAGTGCCTACTAGTGCTAAATCTTCGTCACTTTCAAAGCCGATTACGTTTTCGTCTGCGGGAACTTCAGGAACTTCGGGTTCTTCTTCTGCTAATACTACTGCGTAATCATCAACGTAGAAGTTAGATCTATCTTCGTAAGTACCTGCGCATTGTGCGATACAAATTCTTACTTTTGTTAAATCTATTTGCGCTGCGCCTGCTAATATTTCTGCTTTTGATATGCTGATTTGTGTCCATTCTCTTGCGGCTAAAGTAATTCCCTTTAACGTTTGGTTTACGTTTTCGCCGTTGTTGATTTTTAACTTGAAGTTGGTTTGTGCACTATCTGAATCGAAGTATACCCACATAGTTACTTCTTCTACGTTGGTCATATCTATCGTTCCGCCTGCTCCGTTACCGATTACTACGTTAGGCCATACGCCACCGTCTTGACGTACGGTTACTTTTAGTGAATGAGAACCGCTATGTGCTTGTTCTGCACTTCTTGATACAGGCCAAGTCCAAATATCATCTGCATTAGTGCCTACTAGCGCTAAATCTTCGTCGCTTTCAAAACCGATTACGTTTTCGTCTGCGGGAACTTCAGGAACTTCGGGTTCTTCGGGTTCTTCTTCTGCTAATACTACGTAAATACTATCGATATAGAAGTTAGATCTATCTTTATAGCCAGCGCCTAAGTTAGAGAATTTAACGTATGCGTTAGTTAAATCGGTAGAAGCAGAAGCTAATTCATCAATAGAAAGATATACTTCCGTCCATACGCGTGAAGCGATATCGTACTTCTTTTCGAATCTGTTAGTTTCACCTTCATTACAAATCTTGAAACCAAAATCTCTAATGGGTTTATCTGAATCGAAGTATACCCATAAGCAAATTGCTTTAATTTTGGTTAAATCAAAGGTTTCGCTACTTCCGTTCTTGATTACAACGTTAGGCCAAGTACCATCCGTTGCATGAGGAGCAACTTTTAATGAATGAGTGCCAAAATGCGCTTGTTCGGTGCTGATAGAAGTAGGCCAACACCATACGTCTGCTTCGCTACCGCCGATATTTAATATATCGTTAGCGTTTTCGAAGCCGATTGCATCTTCGGGAACGTCGTAAAGACCGCCACCAGGAATAACAGGTTCTGGATCTGGTTTAGGATCGGGGGTAACTTCACCACTTCCGCCTTCGCCGTAAACAACGGTAAAGTCGTCTATATAGAAGTTAGATCTATCGGTATAAGTTCCGCCAACTTGACCGATTTTAACGTAAGCGTTGGTTAAATCGGTAGTGCCGGTTATTTCTTCTTTGGTTATTGTAACTTGAGTCCAAGTGCGTGCGGGAAGAGAGAATCCCTTTTCGCTCTTGTTAGAATCGCCGTCGTTCGTAATCTTAAACGCGAATGTTTCCATAGCGTTATCAGAATCGAAGTAAATCCATGCAGAAATGCTTTCTACGTTGGTTAAGTTAAAGGTTTCTTGACCAAAGTTTTTGAATACTACGTTAGGCCAAGTACCGTCCGTTGCGTGGGGAGTAACCTTTAAAGAATGTTCTCCGCTATGCGCTTGTTCGGTGCTGATAGAAGTAGGCCAGCACCATACGTCCGCTTCAGTACCACCGATATATAAAGCGTCTGAAGGAAGTTCAAAGTCTATAATACCGTCTTCTACCACTTCATCCTGTTTTTCAAGGAACATAACGTCGTCGATATAGAAATCGCTTCTGTTAGGATAGGTTGCGCCACTATTACCAAAGAAAATAACTACTTTGGTTAAATCACTTATTTTTGCTCTAATTTCTGAAATATCAATACTGTATTCAACCCATTCACCTGCAGGCATAGATACCGTTTCATAAATGGTTGATTCTTTGTTCATATCTTCGTCTGAAATCATTAAAGATAAATTTTCAATGGTTTCTGTTCCGTTATTATAAGCCCACATAGAAACGCCACCCGTTTGGCTAACGTCCCAAAGTTGGTAACCGTTGCGGTTAAAGATAACTCTTGCCCAAGTACCGTCCGTTGCATGGGGGGTAACTCTTAAAGAACCTGAACCCGTGCGAGCAAAATCGGTAACAACCTGTCTGGGCCAACACCAAGTATCAGCATCCGTTCCGCCTGCGTCCATAGAGTAAGCAGAATCGTCGAATACGCTTATTTCGTTAGGATAACGAACTGACGCTTTAGTAGATCTTACAACTTGATTTGCACCTTCGCCTGCAGTTACTGTAACAACGTAAGCACCGCTTTCGGTTGCTTCAAAACTGCCAACGGGAATTTGTTGACCAGAAGGAGAAGTAATGGTTACTTCGTAAGGAACTGCTTCACCGTTGCCGTTAGCAGCGCCTAAAGGAGGAAGGTCGATAGTTTCACCGATAGTATATACTTCGGTAAAAGGATATAAAACCACTTCGATATCAGAATTGAAATCGTATGCAGGCATACCGCAAACTTCACGACCGATATTAACGTAAAGTTGTTTTAATTCTCTATCGTAATAGTCGCTGGTATTGTTTAAGAAAGAGTGTAAGCCGTAGCCCCAGTCTCCTTCAAAACCGTCTGCATAAGAGAAAGGTAAAATACCTGCGTATCTGGGTTCTTGAATAGCTTCGGTATACATACCTTTAATTGCGTTGTATAATTCGAAGTTTTGTTCGGGATTAGAAGTAAAACCAGTTGCACAACCCCAAATGTATTGATTGTTTGTAGCCTTTGATTTTAACGCTTCAATATAAGTTCTTCTTGTTTTATCGTTCCATTTTGCGTAAGAATCGTAAGAAACGTCGGTACAGAATTCGTTATAAGATGCGTTGATTTCGGGGTAATTTTCGTATTTTGCAACACCGATATCGTAAACGGTCATAGTTGTTAAAACTTTAGTATCGGGATAAGTTTCGCGAATTAGTTTAGTAACCGTTCTAAAGTCTTCTTCTTTTACGCCGTTCCAAGCGGGTTCGTCAAAGTAGAATGCTAAAATAGTTCCGTCTTCAACGTATTCGTTAAGAGCAGTTTGTGCGTTTTGCCAAACTTCAAGATAATTTTCAACTAATGATGCAGAATTAGCAACTCTTATTTGTCCACCGGTAAAGAATCCGTGAACAGAGAAAATTACTTGGAAGTTTAAAGATCTTGCAAGTTCGATTTTTTCACGCGCTACGTCAAAAGAAAATGCAGAGTTAATTAAAACTACGTTAGAGTTTTGTAAGGTTGCGATTTCTTCGATATAAGATCCTTGAGATCTAAAACCGTCGCTGTGGAAATAACCGAAATACTTAAGATTTGGGTTGGTGTTTTCGGGCATTATTTCCCAGTCTGAAGAGATATATTCGCCTGTAATATCGCCTATAGAACTGTTATTATCGCCCGAGCCTGTGTGATCGCTTGTAATACACGCCATTGCAAATAGACTTGAAAATGCAGTTAGTGATGCAAGTAGCGCAATTAGTAGTTTGCGAAGTTTCATATTTTCCTCCAAAAATATTTATTTCACGGCAATAGCCGTTAGTTCTTAATTAATTTGTAACTGAGTTTTTGTGTTTTTCGTGCTAAATAATTAACCTTTTATACCGCCTGCAACCGTATTTTCCATAATAGTTTCTTGGAAACAGCAAAATACGATTAGTATGGGGATAATAGACATTATTATAGCGCAGTAATAAATGGGAACGTTGCTTCTGTACGTTTGAATTATATCAAACTGATAAATGCCAAGCGCTAAAGTTGGGTATTCTTTTAAGTAAAGGAAGGGCGTCATATAATCGTTCCAAATACCTATACAAGAAAGAATGGAAATAGATACGATTGCAGGAAGCGCTTGCGGAAGAATAATTCTCCAGTAAACCGTCCAGTCGGTAGCGCCGTCAACAAAACCCGCTTCGGCATAACTCCAAGATACAGAACGGTAAAAACCGTGCAATATAATAAAGTTAAAGCCAAATCCGCCTGCATATAATGCTAAAATACCTATGGGGTTGTTAAGGTGCAAGTCTGCAACGACCAACTTATACATTGCGGGCAAGTTACCAACGATGGGAATAATCATTGTAAAAATAGCCACACGGTATATAATTTTAGTTCCCCAGAATGGGTATTTCGCAACGATATATGCGGTGGCGCTTGAAACCATAACCGCAACTAAAGTACCCGAAAAAGTAAGCCATAAACTGTTAAATATCATCCCGAGCATGGTGGTTTTGCCTATTTTAAATTCCTTAAAAGCAGTTGCATAGTTAGAAAACAACCAGTCTTTGGGAAGAGCAAATACCTTTTCGTAATATTCGTCGTCCGTTTTTAAAGAACTCAAAAACGCCCACACGAAAGGAAGTATTATAGATATGGCGTAAAGACTGAAAAATAAAAATACAAAAGTGAATACTATTTTTTGCGCAAGGGTTAATCTTTTAAATCTCTTAATCATACTACTCTGCCCCCTTAGTATTCCACGTCTTCGTAAATCTTACCAAGCGCCCATTTTACTATTATTACGAGGGGGAAGCCGATAATTGTAAATACCAAGCCGATTGCGGCAGGATAGTAGTAAGAGTTATTTTGAACTTGTGCAAATATAAAATAACCTATCGTCATCGTTTTGTGCCTACCTTCGGTAAACAATAAAATAGGACCGGAGTTTGTAAATAAGCCCGCAGAAGCAAATACTAATAGAGTGCTTAAAGTGGGCCAAATTAAAGGCACTATTATTTGCAACAATTCACGAGTCATAGAAACGCCGTCTAGCTTGGCGTATTCTAATATATCTTGCGGAATTCTGTGAATTGCACCCGTAAACAACACTATGTTAGAGCCGAATCCCGTCCAGAAAACGTAGAACAAAATCGTTTTCATACTATAAGCTTCGTCCGTAATCCACTCTATTGAAACGGGGTTTCCCGATATCCAAGAAAGAATGGTGTTAAACGGTCCGTCTACCGCAAGAAGATATCTAAATAGCGCTACGAGTACCGCTGCAGAAATTATAGACGGCAAGAAGAAAATTACCCTAAAAAACTTTGCAAAAAGTATCTTCTTGTATAAATAATAAGAAAACAATAGCGACGTGGGTAAACCGATAAGCGTTCCCACAACGAATAAAAGCAAGGTGTTTTTTAGTGCCAAAGAGAGTTCGTATTCGGGTATTTGCATTTCGTGAAAGAATCGTTTAAAGTTATCAAACGTCCAAATAATCCCTTCTTTCGTCTGCAATCTAAAGCCCATTAAAATTGAATCGAAATTTACGTAAACCCAAAAAATCAAAAACTGAATAAGCCCTACGGAAAGCATTAATCCTATAAATATACCGCGTTGAATCTTTCTGCTTTGCATAGAAGAACGCTTCGTTTGATTTTCGGGTACGACGTTAATCGTGTTACCGTTCATTTAAATCATTCCTTTTTTCATCTTTCGCTTATATGCGGTTCTTAAAATAGTTAATAATCGCGCTATAGCCTAACTTTTACGTTTATTAACTATAAAAAATTACCACAGATACAAGCAAGGGTTTTTAAAAATCCGTTAGGCGGTAAAAGTATACCGCCTTAGGATTAACGTTAATATAAGTATAAATAAATTGAGCTTAAATTTTTGGGGAACGTACCCCATTTTTTTATGCAAAAAATCAAATTTTACCTAATTATAGCGAAGATTTTTCTTCGTCAAATAAAGTATACTTTTTTTGACATTACTGAACTTGCTTCATAAAGTCGTTCCACTTTTCGGTTAAAAGTCTCATTTCCTTTTCAAGGTAAGCGCTTGCAGTAGAAGCACCCGTCTTTTTACCAAAAGCTTCTTCGGGTTTTTCATTACCTAAATGATTATCCAGACCTGCTCTGTAACGAATGGGATCGCGTGAAGAAGTGAAGATATATGTGATTTCTCTTGCGGTGATATCGTTAACTGACTGACGGAAACCCGTAACTTCTTTTTCGGGCTTAATATCTGCAGAGTTAACTAAAGGTAAGTAACTGCCAGTTTCTCTTAATACTATAGCAGCGCCTTCATCTGAATACATAAAACGTAAGAAATCTATTGCCATATCTACGTTGGGGCTTGAAGCAGGAACTGCGCCTATAGCGCTGTTAGCAAGGGTAAAGGTAATTGCTCTTGCTTCTTTTACGTGGTTGAATACTTCTGCGCTAACGCCATCTAAAGAAGTTTTGCCTTCATCTATCGCGGTTACGATATTTGCTAAAGTTTGGTCTTTTTCTTCTGCGGTTGCGCCTAAGCTTACGCCGTAAACACTTTCTAATTTAGATGCTAAATCAGAAGTAATAGGAGTTTTAACCATTCTTAAATCCGCTTTGTATTTAGTAGAACCTTCCATTTCTCTTTCGAGCCAGTCGCCCGTGATATACATGCACGCTCTACCCTGTAAGAAATACTTTTGTGATTGATTGAATTTATTGCCCATGCTTGAACCGTCGCAATAGCCGTTGGCGCGATTCATAAGTTTTGCTAACTTTTCGTACGCTTCAAGTTTACCTTCGGGTTGGTATGCTTCCTTAGTATAAACGCCGTCTTTCTTAACGGTAATAAAATCGTTCCACGCTTCCATACCGCCGTACTGAGCAATCCAAGGATAGTAAAGATAACGCCAGTATTCTAACGCTTCACCGCTGTAAATGAAGGGATATACGGGATAAGTGATACCTTCGATAACAACCTTTGGAGCCTTTGCTAAAATAGCGTCGCATAAAGCAAATAACTCATCAGTAGTTTTGGGTTCTGCCCAGCCACCTTCGCCAAACACGCCGTTTAACGCATCCACGTTTAAGATAAGTGAACAAGGACCTGAAGATGAAGGAGCGGCAAAGTATTTACCAACGTATTCGGGATTATCACCGTTATATCTCATTTCGGGAAGAAGTTCGGGGCGAATTTTGTCTTTAATTAAAACGCTTTCTTCTTTATCTCCTACTTTTGCAGGTGAATTATATACTTCGCTTAAATCTGCTAAAGATCCGTACGTTTCGCAGTAGTTACCGATACCCAATCCATCTATAAAGTAAAGGTCTACGTTGCTGATGTTTGTTTGAAAAGCAGTAACTGCATCGTCACGAACAAGCGGATTACAATCAGTTTCTACCTGAACGCCGGGATTGTGTTTTTCATACGCTTCTTCTAAAGCCTTAAGCCAGGTATTGCCGTAGCCACCTTCGAATGCTGCAATAGAAAGAGTTCCCTTAACGCTGGAAGTAGAACCAGAATTACATGCACTAACGCTAAATATCATTCCAAGCGCTACTGCAAAACAGAAAATTCTTTTTAAAACTTTCATTTTACACCTCTTAAATATATTTTGGTATTACTACCATTTGATTGCATTATAACACAGGTTTTTTTATCATTCAAGAGCAAAAAAGTTATTTTTTATCATTTTTTTAATAAAAAGTAAAAAAAATCACACTAAAAATTTGTTTTTATTTATTTTTTATGATATAATTTAATCATGGAAAAGATAACTAACGTCAATTCCCCGTTTTTTTCGGGCAATAAAAATAAATGGTTTAAACCGCGCGGATATTATATGCACTCTTACAACAAATTCGATATGACCGTGCATAGCCATAGCCGTATAGAACTTATGTACGTTTCTACCGGCGAATTGCAAATAGAATATCAAGACGAAAAGGGCGAACTGCACAAATCAACGGTAATACCGGGCAATTATGTTTTTATAGACGCAAACGTTCCCCATAAAATATGCATTAACAACATTCCTACCACAATTTATAATATAGAACTTTCCTTAACCGAAAGCAGAGATCAGTTTTTTTCTATAAGTGGTTTAAGCGCTAAAGAAGATTATGCAAAATCCTTTTTCGTTCAAGATAAAACCGTTTTTATTTGCAGTGACGACGGTTTACTTTTACAAAATTTACTTCTTATTCAAAAATACATAGGAAACGAAATCAACAATTTAAAAGACAGTTACTTTGATTACCTTATATGTGCAATGTGGCTTCTTATTGC
Source organism: Christensenellaceae bacterium (assembly GCA_045596285.1). Lineage (GTDB taxonomy): Bacteria > Bacillota > Clostridia > Christensenellales > Borkfalkiaceae > HGM11416. The sequence goes on from JAZOCA010000133.1 coordinate 27,287, forward strand.
CAAGCAATACACCAAAATAAAAAAACATTCTTTTGGCATAGTGTATATAAACACCGCAGTTAACTACGTTTACGAAAATTATAACAGAGATATATCGCTTACAGATATTGCAAGCGTTTGCAAAATTTCACCAAACTACTTAAACAACCTATTCACCAAAAACTTCGGTCATACGGTTAAAGAATACGTAAACAAATACAGAATAACCCGCGCCACTTTGTTGCTATCAAGCACGAATTTACCGATAGACGAAGTACGCTCTCAAGTGGGATACAACAATAAGATAAGTTTCCACCAGAACTTTTTAAAATACGTTGGTAAACCACCTAAAAAGTATCGCCAAGAAATAAGAAGTTCTAATATTGCAAAAACTCACGTAGAAGGCTCTGCGAATACTTACTGGAACGTATAAAACATTTAAAATAACTGAAAAAAATAAAAATCGCTTACCAAAAAATGTAAGCGATTTTTTTGTTTAAAATCATATTATTTTTCTAAAAAGCCCGTCTATAGGTCGATTATTCACACATTTTAAAGAAGATTAACCAGGCAACCCTTCCGCTTGACGTATCATATCTTCTATTACTATATCGTAAATTTCACCAAGTTTAGCACAGTACTGCAAAACCTTCCACGGCTCGTTCGTGTGATAGTGAATTTTAATCAACTCGCTATCGCCAACAACCAAAAGAGAATCTCCAACAAAATTTTCGTCAAAGTACTTTCTTATTTTATTTTCGTTTAAACAACTGCCTTCAATAAGTAATTGCGTATCGTATCTATATTCTATCATTATTTTCTCCTTTACAACAAAAATCTCTTGCTATAAGACGATTATCAGTTATTTCGTGCTTTTTTTAACCCATATCGCCTTTATTTTGATTAAAAGTGCCGTTGACGCGCATATAGGCGCGTTTTAATTGTTTTTATTAGCATTTTGTTCTTTTCTAAACATCAAGGGCGATAACCCGGTTTTCGTTTTAAAAATATCCGAAAAATAATAGGCGTCTACAAAGCCTAAAGCTTCGCTAATTTCTTGAACGCGCATAGAAGTTGAAACGAGCATTTGCTTGGCGATTACGATTTTTCTATCCAGCAAATACTTATACGGTGTAGAGCCGTAATATTTACGGAACTCCCTTGTCATTTGCGATTTAGAAAAATTAATTTCTTTAGCGAGTTCTTCAATTGTAACTTTGCGGTAAATTGAATTATCAAGCGTTTCTTTAACCAAATTTGCAACGTACGAAGTTTTTTGTTTATGTTCTACTTTCCTGCATTTACATAGTTCCAAAATTATTTTAAAAAGCACTTCGGAAACTTTTAAATACGCTTCTTCGTTATCTGAACATTCTTCAGCGATTGCAATAAGTTCTTCAAAATATTTTTCACAGCCCGAATTTTCAAAAACGACTTTATTTGTATGCCCGTATGCAGCAAAAAGGTCGGCAAAAACCGAACTAAAGAAGTTAATCCATATTTTCTCGTAAGGCTGTTTTTTATCCGCGCCGTATTTATGCCCCATACCTGGTTGCAAAAGGTAAACGCAGTCTTTTTCTACGGTGTAATTTTTCCCTTCGCAATAAACGTAGCCTTTACCCGATTTAACGTATTCTAAAACGAAGTAATCGGCGTGTTTTCTTTCAATGAAGTAATTTGGATCGCGATGTGTAATACCTATCGTTTCAACGCGAATAGGTCTTTTCTTTTGGCTATCGTGAGTAAAAAAAACAAACTCTTCGTGATCCGTACTTCCATACAAAATATTCTTCTTAGGGTCTATTCTCTTTTCGCCATATTGTTGCATAAACTCATTTATTTCCTTTATTATTTTATGAATATGCTACGAATCCTAATCTTAACTGCCTTTTAACCATATTGCAATATTCGTTTAGTGAATTATAATATAATTACAACGATTTGTCAACGAATTTTTTTAATGTTTCTTTTTCGGGAATTTTAAAAAGTAATTCAGGAGGAAAATTCATGAAAAAAAGCACCCTTTCACGCATTGTGAAAATACTTGCTTTAACCGCAATTATATGCGCTCTTTCCGCATTTGTTATCGCTTGTAAGCCAGATGTCAATTCCGGAAACGAAAACAGCAGTTCGGTTAAACCAAATTCTTCAAATTCATCCTCAAGCACTTCTGCACCGGAAGACGAACCCACGCTTGAAAAAGGTTTAACGTCTATTTTAATAGGCGACGTTAGAATTCAACTTCTTTCTGAAACCTTACTTCGCATTGAAGACAGATATGAAAAGGGGTTTGAAGACCGCCCGAGTTATATCGTTCAAAACCGTGAAGACTGGTACGTAGTAGATTACGAAGTTGTAACCGAAGGCAACGAAAAGGTAATTAAAACACAATCTTACCACGTTCACGTTGCAAATGGCGCAACCGCAAAAGAGGTATACGTAACCTACCCAGACGGGCGCCCGTTATGGAATTATGACGCAGGCAATTCAGGTTCTAACGTGTACCTACCCAGCCCATCGGACGAACTTGCAAGTTGGTACTTTACCGATAGCAGAGTTATTCCTTCCGAATACGGTTATTCTTCAGTTGACGAAAACCTACCGTTACAGGGATGGGATTTCAACAGCGACGCAACCGATATATTCGTATTCTTACCCCAAGGCGATTACACGCAGTTTTGCGACGATTACGTAAACCTTACCGGATCTTCTGAAATGACTCCTTTACAGATGCTTGGATACTGGGATTCACGTTGGTACGCATACTCTTCTGAAACCGCACTTCAACAAATTAAAGACTACACCGACAAAGGCTATAGCATAGACGTATTAGTTATTGATACCGACTGGCGCGTTGGTGCATCTCTCGGTTACCAAGTAAACGAAGCGCTTTTCCCCGATATGGCAGACTTTTTGGAAAAGTGCGAAGAACTTGATATAGACATTGTATTTAACGACCACCCCGAACCAGTACAAGGAACGACCAACGGATTAGATAAGCCCGAAGTTGATTATAGAAATAAAGAACTAACTTTACTTCTTTCCATGGGGCTTGACTACTGGTGGTACGATAGAAACTGGAGCGTTTGCTTAAATTCAGCATCACCCGACATTTCCGTTTATGCATTCGGTATGTATGCATATCAATGGATCACAAGAGATCACTTAGAAAGCATAACCGACCTTAACGAATATGCAAAACGCGCCCTTATAATGGGTAACGTAGACGGTTGCTTACACGGCAAATGGAACTATGCATCCGATTTATCTTCACACCGTTATTCAATTCAATGGACTGGGGATATCGGCGCAGATTCTACCGCTTTAGCACAAGAAATATACGCATCCGTACTAGGTGGCGCTGAAGTAGGTTTACCCTATATGTCTTCAGACATAGGCGGTCATACTCAAGCAGTTACCAACGAAATGTACGTAAGATGGATTCAGTACGGCGCTCTTTCAACTATATGCCGTGTTCACTGCACCACCGCATCTTACATAGGCGGACAAGAAGGCCGTATGCCCTGGCTATTTGGCGAAACGGCAGAAGAAGTTGCTAAAACTTACGTCGGCATGCGTTACAGACTGTTGCCACTTTATTACAATCTCGCACGGGAAAACTACGATAGCGGTCTTCCCATAATGCGAAGACTTGATATTTTGTACCCAGATTACGTTGAAGCGAGCGCAAACGATCAATACATGCTAGGCGATTATCTGTTAGTTGCGCCCATAAGCGAAGCAACCGTTAACGAAATTATCGGCGCGGACGCTTTCACTCACGTAGAAAACGGACAAACTTTACCCGGTTTAAAAGCTGAATATTACAACAATAACAACTGGTCTGGCACTCCTTCTAAAACCAGAACGGACAAAAACATCAACTTTGACTGGCAAACCAGCGGACCTGCGGGAGTAGGCGTTGGATCAGATAACTTCTCTGTTAAATGGACGGGCAACGTTACTATAGGCAATAAACCCGCTTCACTTTCTTTCTTTGCAGACGACAGAGTAATCGTTTATATAGACGGCAAATTAGTAGTTAACGGAACAACTTACGACACCTACTACACCACCGACCAGTACCCCGCAAACAGCACACACACCATTGAAGTAAGATACGCTGAAGACGGTGGCGGTGCGCACGTATACGCATACTACGTAGAACAACAAGACGGACCTACCCTAAATTCAAGAACGGTATTTATTCCCGACGGAACGTGGATTGACGTTTGGACGGGTAACCGCTTAGTAGGTCCTGCAATTTACACGGTAGAACACACTCTTACCACTTCTCCCCTATTCGTAAGAGAAGGCGCGCTTATAGCGCTTGCGCCCGATATGAAAAACACACACGAAAAAGACTGGAGTGAAATGGTATTAGACGTTTATCCTTCCGCTAACTTTAGCGCAAGCACCCGCCTTTACGAAGACGATACCGAAACGATAGCTTACCAACAAGGCGAATACAGAACTACCGATATTACAATGAATTACGACGACGCTAAGGGCGCTATAATCATAAATATCGGCGAAGCGCAAGGCGCATTCAGCGGTAAACTTGCCTTTGAAGAAAGAACTTGGAAGGTTCGCGTTCACGTTAACCCCGGTTGGGGCGAACTATTCAGAGTAAAAGTAAACGGCGAAACTATTAAAAATCTTGCTTTGCAAGCAAAAGACAAAAACGCTTCACCCTTTGCTTTTAGCGGTGGCTCACCCGACGGCGACGTATACACCTTCTCTTTCAGCGGAGCGGTTTACGCGTCTTACCAAATCGAACTTTATTACGATAGCGCAGTACAGTCTGAAATAAACGAAGAATACGATAGAAGTCAAATAGACTTCAACTTAAGCGTTGATAAAGCTGGCTCTTCTATCAACTTAGACCAAGAAGGCATTACCGACTGGATTACCTACGGCGAAGAAAACGCAGACCTATATATCGAAAAGCAAGGCGCAAACGCAATTATGCCTTCTACTTCTTACGATATGAACTGGGCATCTTACGACAATTTCTTTACTAAGTATTTTAACGCAGGCAATCAATCACGCGGATCTATCGCATCACAAAAAGATTTCGCGTTTGAACTTAACGTAACTAAAGCAGGCTACTTCGTAATTTACTTAGGCGGTTATCAAGCGACGGCAAAAGTTACCGTACGCGACCGCGCGGGCAATGCAAAAACGCTATTCCTTGGCAACATTGAAGAAACTTTTGCTAACCGAGTGATTATAGAAATACCCAAAGACGCAGTTGGAAAACTTTACGTAACCTACTCTGCAATGGGAACTACACCCGTTGGAACGGGCACTTCTACGTACTTATCATTACTTGCAGTAGTAGAAAGCAAACAAATCCCCGTTGAAGAAGAATACGACGGTAGCAAAGTTTCAGCAACGATACAGTCTACCGTAGACGTAAGCAAAGACGTTTGCTTAAGCGACGCGGGTAAAGACCTTGGCGAAGCAACTCTTGACTGGATGCAATTCGGCGACGACGGCGGTGTTTCACCCGTTCAAAAAATTAACGGCAACATAATTAGAAGCGCAGTATTTAGAAATCCCGGCATTTTCGGCGATTACAAAATAAGACTTTCTTACTACGACGGTTTTGAACTAGGCGCGCATACCGGCACGACTAAAGGCACTTGCACTCCCGGTTTAATAACTTTAAATTTAGACGTAACGCCAGCAACCAAGCACGTAATACTTTATACCGGCACTTGGAAAGCGACTAACACGGTTGACGTATACAACCGCGCCGGCGAACTTATAGCGCAAAGCCAACCCTTTAGCGCAGGCTCGAATGCAGTTAACAAAATAGTAACCATAGCTATTGACGCAACCGAAAACGATTCGCTTATAATCTTCATACGCTCTTCAAACGAAGACGGCGGTAACGTATCTCTCGCAGGGGTTGCCGTAACGGGCGCATATACCGAAGAACAAAGCGCAACCTTAAACGCAAGCGCAACCGTAGCAAGCGGAGAATACGATTTAACTTCCGCTAAAGACTATAAACATATCGGTGCGCTAGAAGAAAAACAGGGTGCAAATCTAATAGGCGAAGTTCGTTACAATCAACTTTCCGTTTACGAAAACTTTGGCGCTGGTATTTCTTTCCAAGATGGCGAAAACGGTAGCGCAAACGGCTTAACTTCAGGGGTTGCCTTCGACTATAGTATAACCGAAGTTAAAGTTGATCAAAACACACAAGAAATAGTTCTTTACGCAACCGTATTCCAAGCAACGGCGGGAATTACCGTTATAGATCAAAACGGCAGAACTCTTCTTACCTTAGATGCTTATACCGCAAGCGGAGCAGACGGAATGGTAAGCCTTGAAATACGCATAGCAGTAGAAAGCACGATAGCTCAAACGCTAACCGTAGTGTACTATAAAGGCGGTAGTGGCAGCGGTAACGCAGGTCTTGCAGCAATTGCAGTAAGATAAAACCACTAAATTATAACCAAAACTCTATAGCCACGCACGCTCTAAGCCCGCGCGCGTGGCTCAAACGCTTTTATGAAGATATAGCGGAGATTAAATCAAAAAAATAATAGGCTTTTAGCCTAAAAAATAAGGGGATTTTTCTATGAAAAAATTCAAAAAACTTGCAACATTGTTACTCACAATCGCAATCATTTGCGGAGTAACCGCTTGTCTACCCGATCTTTCGAAGTTGCCAAGCAGTGAAACGTCAGGTGGCGATAGCAGCAGTTTCGTTGAAGAAAACTATGAATACTCAATTAGCCTTACGGCGTTCGCGATTGACGTAGGTCAAAACAAAACCTTAAGAGTTTTCGTTGAACCCGAAAAGGAAATCGAAGTCGTATGGTCTTCTGCAGACGATCAAATAGCAACCGTAACTCAAGAAGGCGAAGTAACCGGCGTAGCGGAAGGCGTTACCTTAATAACCGCCACCGTAGACGGACACACTCTCGACTGCGAAGTAACCGTTAACGCTCTTCCCATAGTTTACGAATATTCACTTGATAAAACAAGCGAACAGTTAACTATAGGCGACGAATTACAACTAAACGTTATTTCTACACCCGCAAACGAACAAATGCCCATAATTACTTGGAGTTCTACCGCTAATAGCGTTGCTACGGTAGAAGGCGGTTTAGTTAAAGCGGTTGGCGTTGGTAGCGCGACTATCACGGCAATGGTAGAAGGAAACGCATTAACCTGCGAAATCACAGTAGATTCACCCGTAAAAGCAACCGCGACGATTGCAGAACGCGAAAGCGCAAACATTACAGATAACCACGAAACTTACGATACTTTATACTGGGAACACTACTCTGGCGCAGGCGAAAGAAGCAAACTGTTTGCACTTAAAGATTACGTTACCACTAACGTTCTTGACCTTTGCGCAAATCAGTTCGGCGATTACAAGATTCCCCTATCTTATAACGACGGCACGGTAAACCTTGCATATGAAAGAAATACCAACGGCGTACATACCCCCGGCGGTCAAGATGCAACCATTGAATTCAACGTTGCAATTGATGAAAACGTAAAAGCAATTCGCGTATACGTAGGCGTATGGAATGCAACTAACACAGTAACCTTAGAATGGAACGGCGTAGCGATTGCAACCGCAGAAGCAATTATTGCAGGCGGAGATTCACTTGCAAGAGAAGTGACATTCGTAATAGACGAAATCGCACCCGAAATTAGCCAACTTACAGTAAAAGTAACCGCTTCTAACGTAAACGGCGGTAACGTATCAGCCCCCGCTATAGTAATACTCGGCAACGAAGTAAGAGAAGCAAGCGACGTAACCTTAGTTTACAACAAAGAAGAAATGCCTTCTTTCAGCGGAGATCCTTCTAACGACTATTTCTTAACCGAACTTGGCACGCAAGACTGGATTTACCTTAACAAACACGAAATCGAAAGAAAGAACGGCGGAAACATGATTTTAGTTGACAGCTTAGAAGTTGAAGGCAACAACTCTTTCGACGATTACAAGGGAACTTTCTCTTGGACGGACGGAACGATAAACGCTCTTTCTTCAGGAATCAACAACGACGGTCAGTTTGGTTCATGGGCAACAATTCAAACCAAGATAGACGCTTTAACAAACCACGTATACTTCTGGGTTGGCGGTTATTCATCTACCTACTACTTTGAAGTTTACGATTCAAAGGGAAATCTTTTAGTAAGTGAACTTCTTCATGAAGAAGAAGGCGGTGTAACCCATTCTTACATGATAGACCTTGAAGTAAGCGTAGCGGGCGAAGAAACCCTTATGCTTAACATTTACAGAACAGGCGGCGCAAACTGTTCAGTAGCCGCTTTAGCAGTTCATAAAGAAGTAGAATATTCATACTCTTTAAAACAATCAGAAATAGAACTTCAAGCAAAAACCACTTGGGAAAAACTTGAAGTAGTAGCAACTCCAGACAGAAGATATCAAGTATCTTTCCAAAGCAATAACGAAGAAATCGCAACGGTAGACGCAAACGGCGTTATCACGGGTGTAGCGGAAGGCGAAACCACCGTTAACGTTTTAATTGACGGCAAAGACGTAGGCTTAACTGCAACAGTAAAAGTTACCCCCGCTCCCATTGAATACACCTATGAACTTACCGAAAGCATTACTTTATCACCCGGTCAAGAACACACTTTAGAAGTAGTTATCACTCCCGCTCCTATCGAAGCACCCGCTGTTGAATGGAGTAGTAATTATCCCGATATAGTAGAAGTAGAAAATGGCAAATTAACGGCTAAACAAGATGGTGAAGCAACCATTACCGCAGTTGTAGAAGGTCATACCCTAACTTGCATAGTAACCGTTAAAACCGCTGTAACCGCAACCGTAGTTACCACTGCAGAAAATCCCTATGAAGTAAGCCTTACCGATAACGACGCTACTTTAGAAACGATTTACTGGGAACACTACGCAGGCGGAGATACCCACGCTTCAAGAAATGGCGAAGATATTATCACCGCAACACCCGCAGGTTCTTACTTTGGCGATTTCGGAATTAGATTCGTATGGTTAGACGGTACTGATGCAAAACGCGTTGGCAACCACAACCGCGAAGGTAGCCATACTACAGGCGCGCACGTTGCAGAAGCGCAAATTGCAGTTAACAAAAACGTTAAAGCAATCCGCGTATACGCAGGCGCATGGAGAGCAACCAACACCCTATCGTTAATCTACAACGGAATGGTTCTTGCAACCAGCGATTCTTTCACCGCAGACTGGACGTCTACAGCAAGAGAAATAACCTTTAATTTAGATGTAAAAGAAGCGATAACCTTAACTTTAAGAGTAGAAGGTAGCAACGTAGAAGGTAACGTATCTCTAAACGCAATAGTAGTTCTTGGCGACGCTCAAAAAGAAGCACCCGTAGCAAGCGTAACACTTGAAAAGACTTCACTTATCATACCCGAAGGTCAAAGAAAAGATATCAATCTTACCCAAATCGGCGACCTTGACTGGTTCGTTCCCGAAACTAACCTTGTAGACGGCGATCCTTACGATATAGATGAAAAGAACGGCGCAAATTATATTGATTCAAGTTCTTTCGCAATGAGTTCTTACAACTGGTATGGCGACTTCGGTTACGATAGAGTATTCTTCAACTGGTCAGACGGTACTAACTTCCCCGAAATCGGAACGGATAGAGACCGTAACGACGGACGTTGGGGCGCTATATCTACAGTAAGCACCAAAGTAGACGCAAGCGTTAAACACGTTTACTTATGGACTAGCGGTTGGAACTGCTCTTACACAATTGCAGTTTTAGATGGCAAGGGCAATATCATATTTAGCGAAGAAGTAGTTCACGCTCAAGGCAATAACCAACCTTTCGAACTCAACTTTGCAGTAAACAGCGCATTAGAAGAAAATCTTACCTTCGTTCTTTACGGAACGTCAAGCGATAACTGCTCTATCTTAGCAATGGCAGTAAGCGCTAAAGCAGATTTTGATTATAGCGCAAATATTAGCGAAATAACCTTATTCGAACAAGAAACCGCTTTGTTTACGGTAACGGCTTCACCTGTAAAAGAATTATTCGTTGAATATTCTTCAAACGCAAACGACGTTGCTACCGTAGATAATAACGGCGTTATTACCGCTGTAAGCGCAGGTAACGCAGTTATAACCGCTTTAGTAGACGGAGTTACCCTAACCTGTAACGTAACCGTTGAAGAAAGACCTGTTGAATACACTTATACCCTAAACGCAAACCAAAAAGAACTTACCGTAAACGGTACTTTCCAACTTGAAGTTAGCGTATCTCCTTCTAAAGAATTTACCGCAAGTTTCACCTCTTTAAACGACGGTATTGTAGAAGTAGATGCAAACGGCCTTATCACCGCTAAAGCAGACGGCGTTGTAAACGTAGACGTATTAGTAGAAGGGTTTGTTATTGCAACCTGCCAAATAACCGTTAAAACTTACGTAACGGCTGGCGAAATTACCGTTGCTAATGGAGACGGTCAAACCGTAGAACTAGGCAACCTTGCAAACGGAAACACTCTTTACTGGGAACGTTACAGAGATAATAAAGAAGTAGTTGCTATGATGAACGCAACCGACCTTATTCTTTCTAACACAATGGTAGATAACGGTGGCGGATTTGGTGACTATAAAGCGCAAATCAACTGGATTAACGGTAATAGCATCACTTCTTGGATAGGAAATACTTCAGGCCTTTGCTTCGGCGGTCAAACGGTTGTAACCGTTAAAGTAAATCCCGCAGTTAAACAAATTGTAGTTTACACGGGCGCGTGGAATGCTACCGTTTACGCTCAAATTTTATTAGGCGAAACGGTTATCGCTACCAGCGAAACTTGGGAAGCAGGCGGATCAGGTATTGCAAGATTCGTAACCTTTAACCTAACCGTTAAAGAAGAATGTACTCTTACGCTAACCCTTAACCCCACAAGTTCTGCAGGCGGTAACGCAAGTTTAACCGCAATCGCATTGATGGGCGATAAACCCGATACAACCACCGCTTTAACCCTAACAAAAGAACAACTCCCCGCAGAATTCGTAACCGTTGAAGATAAATCACAACCTTCCGTTTCTTACAACTTAACAACCTTGGGAACAATCGACTGGTTCTACACCAACTTCGAAAACCAAGGAACGGATGAAAAGGCAGACGGTACGGCAATAGATTCTTCTTCACTTAAGTGGGACGGTGGCGGAAAGTTCTGGGATTATAAGGCAATCTTTACCTTCTCTAACGGAACGAAATGGAACACCACCGCTGGCAACGATAAAGATAGCGACGTAACTTACGGTACGAATAACGGTGTATGTGGCGCATGGGCGCAAATTGCAATTAACGTAGACCAAAACACCCAAAACGTTCATCTTTTCGTTGGCGGTTATCAAAGCACTTATTACGTAATGGCAATAGATTCTAACGGTACTATGATATACCACGAAATGCTTAACGAAGGAACTTCTGCTTACCACCTTGATTTTGCGGTTAACGCAACTCAAGCCGAAGCAATCACTTTCGTAGTATACAGAACTACCGGCAACAACTGTTCAATTGCAGCGGTAGCAGTTGCATAAAGCACTTGCGTTTTATACTACTATAATCATAACCAAAAAAGAGTTTAAGCACTTTGCTTAAACTCTTTTATTTTTATTTATTTGTTAAAAAACCACCCTATAACGCGATTAACAACATTTTGGGTTCACGTTTTCAAAAACGTAGTTAACTTTTAATTCTTTTGCTTTTAAAAGATTTTCTTGCGTTCTTACCGTCCAACAAACGGTGGGAATTTTTTTGTTTATAGGCATAAGGTCTATTAAATAGTTGATATAATCTGGCTTAAGTAAAAAGTTAAAGGGCATATACTTTACCACTACGTACTGTATAAATGGAAGTTCTCCCTTTTTGGCAACACCGCCAAGTTGCCCGCGCAAATAATCGGGTGCGTATTTTTTAACTTTTAACATTACGAAAGGATCAAAAGACTGCACCACAAACTCCCCTTTATAATCTTTAAGCGCATCTGTAGTCATCTTTGCTATATCGTAATTCTTACTTCTTTGGCGTTTAATTTCTATCATCAAAGGAACTTGGCCGTTCACGAGTTTTAAAAACTCTTCAAAAGTGGGAATATAGTCTTGAGAGTTTAAAATTTTTAAGTGTTTAAGTTCTTCATAGGTAAAATCGTTAATATAGCCATCCACCCCGGTAACGCGCTTTAAACTATCGTCGTGAAAGCAAACCAAAACTCCGTCTTTCGTAAGTTGCACGTCCATTTCTATGGGATAACCGTGCTCTACGGCGCTTTTGTATGCGCTTAAAGAATTTTCACCGCAACTTTCGCCGTGTAATCCCCTATGCGCCACGGGGGTAGTTAAAACCCAACTTTCTGCATTTAATCTTCCTTTCATAATTGCACCCTTTTAGCCTATTGCTGTAGTTTTCGCTATTACAAATTATACCATTATAAGCGGTTAAATGCAATTCATTTAGCCCATTTAATTTTTTAAATTTTCAACAAAACACCCTTTTCTATAAAAAATATAGCGCGAAAAACTTTTGCAATAACCAAAGGGCATAAAAAATGCCTTTAAGTGCTTGATTATTTTTATAAAAAATTGTATAATGTAAGTTAATTAATTTACTCGTTTTGCCCAAAAAAGCAAAACAAAGGGAATTTTATGGCGAAAACCACAAAAACTCACGTTAGAAATTTTTGCATAGTAGCGCATATAGACCACGGTAAATCCACCTTGGCAGACCGCATTATAGAAATGACCGGTCAAGTTAGTAAGCGCGATATGGAAAGCCAACTTTTAGACTCTATGGACTTAGAAAAAGAACGCGGAATTACCATTAAACTAACTCCCGTTACTATGTATTACACCGCTAAAAACGGCGAAGAATACAAATTTAATCTTATAGATACGCCCGGCCACGTAGACTTTTCTTACGAAGTTTCACGTTCGCTTGCAGCATGCGAAGGGGCAATTTTAATAGTTGATTCCACCCAAGGAATAGAAGCGCAAACGCTTGCAAACTGCTATTTGGCGCTTGATAACGACCTTGAAATCGTTCCCGTTTTAAACAAGATTGACCTTGCGAGTTCGCGTTGTGATGAAGTTGCAACCGAAATCGAAGAAGTTATCGGGTTAGACGCTTCAGATGCACCCAGAATATCTGCTAAAAACGGCATAAATATAGAAGACGTTTTAGAAGCAATAGTAAACAAAATGCCCGCGCCCGTCGGGGATGACGACGCGCCCTTAAAAGCGCTTATCTTCGACTCTTACTACGATAATTTTAAAGGTGTTATTTGCTTCGTTAGAATTAAAGACGGAAAGGTTAAAGTTGGCGATAGAATTCGCACCTTTATTTCAGATAAACAGTTCGACGTAACCGAAGTAGGCGTTTTTAGTCCCCATCTTCAACCTAAAGACTGTTTATATTCAGGCGACGTTGGATATATTGCGGCAAGCATTAAAAGTGTTGAAGATACCAACGTTGGCGACACTATTACCCTTGTTAATAACCCAGCGAAAGAGCCTTTACCCGGTTATAAAAAGGCGTTGCCGGTTGTGTTTTCGGGCGTATATCCATTAGACGGTTCTAAGTTTAACGACCTTAAAGACGCGCTTTTAAAACTAAAACTCAACGATGCAGCCCTTTCTTTCGAGCCAGATAACTCTATGGCGCTCGGCTTCGGTTTCCGTTGCGGATTTTTGGGCTTATTGCACATGGAAATCGTGCAACAGCGTATAGAACGCGAATTCGACCTTGATATTATAACCACTACCCCCGGTGTTTCTTACTACGTATACAAAACCGGTGGCGAAATGATCGTGGTAAACAATCCTTCAAAATTACCAGACCCTTCTGAAATTGAATATATCGAAGAGCCCGTTATTAAAGCAAGTATCTACTCCCCGCCTGACTATATAGGCGCGATTATGGATTTATGTAAAGAAAAACGCGGTGAAATGATCACAATGAATTATATAGACGAACGCCGTGTTTGTCTTTTATACCGCTTGCCATTAAACGAAATCATCTTCGACTTTTTCGATAGTTTAAAATCACGCACGCGCGGTTACGCATCCTTAGATTACGAGTTAGACGGATATCAACGTAGCGAACTTGTAAAACTGGATATGTATTTAAACGGCGATATTTGCGACGCTTTATCGGTTATAGTTCATAAAGAAAAGGCTTATGCTCGCGGTAGAGCGATTGCAGAAAAACTTAAAGAAGTTATTCCGCGCCAAATGTTTGAAATTCCCGTTCAAGCGGCGGTTGGCGGTAAAATAATCGCAAGAGAAACGGTTAAAGCACTTCGTAAAGACGTTTTGGCAAAATGCTACGGCGGTGATATTACCAGAAAGAAAAAACTCCTTGAAAAGCAAAAAGAAGGTAAAAAGAAGATGAGAAAACTCGGTTCTGTTGAAATTCCTTCAGAAGCGTTTATGTCAATTTTAAAAATCGATTCTAATAATTAACGCGTGATAACCTATTAAAGAAAATACCAAAAATGTTTAAAACATCTCGCCAAAAAAAAGAAAAACAAAACACAAACCGAATGGTCTTCGATATTTTATCAATACAAAAGAAAACAATAAAAAAATCTTTTCTTGAATATTTGTGTTGTGCAATTGTGTTTTCTTTGATGACTGTTTTTTCTATATTTGCAGCTACGTTGTTAACAGAAGACGCTTCACGTTCAAAACAAATTATTCTAAGTGCTACTCTTATTAACGGCTTCACTATTTTTTTCTTGTTTGAATCTATTCGCAGATTTATTATTTTTAAAAAACTAAATAAAATAAAATCTTTAAAAGAAGATACGATATATATTACTTGCAAAAAAGTGACCTTTTTATCTCATCCCGTAACAAGATTTTTAACCGAAATTATTTGTATCGTTTTTACAGATGAAAATGGTAAAAAGTATTATAACGTAGTAAAGGATTCTTCTTGCGCCAGCAAAAAAGAAATTAAAGCGAAGCTAATAAACGTGCGGATTTTACTCAACTGTTATGCAAATACCAACTGCGTAAAAACTTATAAATTACACACAGAACATAATAAGAAAAAATAAACGTCGTAGAATATACGTCATCCGTTTTTAGCAAATTTTTAAAACTCTTTAAAGCCTTGCTTTAACTTACTTAATAAAGAAAATTTATCGACAAAAAAACAAAAAAGTGCCACTATAGCACGGTTAACGGCACTTTAAAGGAAATTTATGGCAGGTATATACGTTCACGTTCCATTTTGCAAACAAAAATGCACGTATTGTGATTTTGCATCTTATCCAAAAGATATAGGTTTAGCTGAAACATACTTTGCGTGCCTACTTAAAGAAATAGATTCACGCGCCCAAGAACTAAAAAATAAAACCTTTAACACTTTGTATATAGGCGGTGGAACTCCTTCATTTGTAGATGCAAAGTTAATAGGCGCTTGCGTTAACAGAATTAAAAAGAATTTCAATCTAACAAAAGATGCAGAAATTACTATAGAAATTAACCCCGGCACTTTAACAAAAGAAAAGGTTGCAATTTACGACGCAGTTGGCATTAACCGTTACAGCATCGGGCTTCAATCGGCCTGCGATAAAAGACTTTTATCCTTAAACCGCATTCATACGGCGCAAGACTTTCTAACCGCTTGCGACCTACTTAAAGGCAAAAATTTAAGCGCAGACGTAATGATAGGCTTAAAAGAACAAAAAACTGATGAAATAAAGGAAACTATCGACCTTGCAATACAAGGCGGAGCAAAACATATTTCCGTTTACGCGCTTACCCCCGAAGAAGGCACGCCCATGTTTACCACCTACTTAAACGGCGAACTGCCAAGTGAAGACGAAGTGCGCGACCTTTACGACTTTACCTATAATTACCTTAAACAAAAGGGATATGAAAGATACGAAGTTTCTAATTTTTGCCTACCCGGTTACCATTCTAAACACAACCTTAACTACTGGAAACGTGGGGAATATATCGGGCTTGGAGTTGCGGCGTCTTCTTGCATAGATAACAGAAGATTCACCAACACCGAAAAATTAGATGAATACACCCATTGTTTACTTCACGATTGCTACGCGGAAATTTTTAGCGAAAAGATCGAAGGTGAAGAAATCAAAGGGGAATATATAATGCTAGCCCTACGCACAAAAGAAGGAATATGCCTTGAAGATTACAAAAAGCAGTTCGGCTCGGATTTTTTAGTCGATTACAAGCAAGAAGTGGCGCTCCAGCACGATTATCTTGATATTACAGATACTTTTGTAAGCATTAAAGAAGAGTTTTTATACGTACAAAACCATATAATCATTAATTTTTTAAAATAACAATTTAATTACACAAAAATCGGCATACGTTATTAAAAAAAGTTTACCAAACGCTTATTTTCGTATGCCCTTGTTTGTTTTTTAAGGAGAAAACTATGAATGCGTTTTTATCTTGCACTCCAACCGTCTTTTTAATAGAAAAGCGTTATGAAATCTTACTAAACTCCTATGATAAAGGCGTTTTCGCAATAGAGATTAACAACAGTTTATTCTATGAAGAAAATAACGGCACGCTTTCTTCGCAAAAGACTTATGCTAAAATCTCCGTTCCGCAAAAACTGTTAAACGAGCACGCAAAATATACCGTTATTTTTAGAAAAACGATAAAGCGTCAGGCATACTTTTCTAAACTTGAAGCCCCGCAGTATACTACCTTTGAATTTAAACCGCTTTTGAAAAAAGACGGCTTTAATATATACCATATCGCAGACGTACATTACCGTTTTAACTTAGCGGTAAAAACCTGCTCTTTCTTTGGCGACGATCTTGATTTGTTAGTTGTAAACGGCGACATGTGCGAAGTGGAAACAAAAACAAATTACTATGAAATATGCAAATTTACCGGAGATATTTCAAAAGGTAAAATCCCCGTTGTTTTTTCGCGCGGTAACCACGATACCCGCGGTGAAATGGCAGAAAACTTTACAGACTATTTTCCCGCTGTAAACAAAAAGCCCTATTATTATTTCGAAGCGGAAAACCTTTGCGGAATCGTTTCTGATTGCGGAGAAGATAAATCTGATAGCAATGAAGAATACGGTGGAACTAACGCCTTTCACACGTACAGAATTAATCAAAACAAATATCTTGCAAGTTTGCCAAAAGCCACAAAACCATGCTTTGCAATTTCGCACATTTGCCCAAGTTGCACAACGGAAAATATCGGAAACGTATTTGACATAGAGCGCGAAATTTATTCTAAATGGAATGCGCATTACCAAAGAATAGGCGTTAAATTTATGCTTTGCGCACACATTCACAAAGCGTATATTTTACAGCCAAACGATAAGCGTTGCACAATTTATAACCCATACCCTATCATCTTTGGAAGCGAAACAACCGAAGATGATATAATAGGTTTAGCGCTTACCTTAAATAACAACCTTTTAACGGTGAGATTCACAAATTGTTCTTTGCAAGTAGTAAAAGAACAAACACTCGACCTTAGTACAGGTAAAATTATGAATAAATAGTAAAGGATATAGTTATGAGCCAAAAAGAAAAAATGCACAATCAAGAACTCTATTTACCCACCGATGCAAGCATTATGGAAGAACAACTAAAATGCCTTGACTTACTATACGAATACAACCAAACCCGCCCAAGTGAACAAGATAAACGAACAAACTTGTTAAAGCAAATGTTTGCCGAAGTGGGCGAAGGCTGTTATGTTGAAGCGCCCTTACACGCAAACTGGGGCGGTAAGCATTGCCATCTTGGCAAAAACGTATATTTTAATTTTAACGCAACCTTGGTAGACGATACTCATATTTACGTTGGCGATTACACTAAATTTGGGCCAAACGTTATTATTGCAACTGCCGGCCACCCCATTTTACCAAAGCTTCGCGAAAAAGCCTATCAGTATAACGCTCCCGTAAAAATAGGCAAATGCGTATGGCTTGGCGCTGGGGTTATCGTGCTACCCGGCGTTAGTATAGGCGATAATTCAGTTATAGGCGCAGGTAGCGTGGTAACCAAGGATATTCCCGCAAACGTAGTGGCTGTTGGTAATCCATGCAAAGTTCTTCGCGAAATAGGCGAAAAAGATAAAACTTATTATTTTAAGGATAAAAAAATCAGTTTATAAAGCGTAAAACAATATAAAAAGTTAGCCTATAGCACGATTAACAGGTGTTTTATAAATTTACAACGCGCAAATTTTTCGTGGCAACTAAACACTTGAAATCTTTATAAACGACGGAAAATATTCCATTTTCCACTACCTTGCTTAAAGGATAATTAATTGCACTTTCCATATAATAACGTGTTTATTTCATTTAATTCAAAAAAAACACAAATACGATTCAAAGAACCCCTAAGCGCTTTTAAATTTGCATTTAAGGGTTCTTTTTTTATTATAAAATAAAAAACTTTTAAATTTCAGTAAAAATAGTAGATATTTAGATTTTTATTTGTTATAATATATTCGGTGGAATTCGGTCTTGATTTTCACGGTTATTAAAAATTTATCGCGATATAATCGCAAAAATAGAGGTTTTTTTATGGCAAAAGTTGCAATATTAACAAGCGGTGGCGACTCACCTGGAATGAACGCCTGCATTCGTGCTTGTGTTCGTTACGCAATCTACAAGGACTTAGACGTTTACGGTGTTGAACGCGGATATAAGGGGCTTATCGATAATAAACTTTCTTATATGAATAACCGTTCTGTATCGGGCATTATTCAACTTGGCGGAACGATGCTTCGCTCTGCAAGATGCCCAGAGTTTAAAGAAGTAGAATACCAACACCAAGCGGCAGACACTTTAAAGGCTTACGGCATAGATAACCTAATAGTTATCGGCGGAGACGGATCTTTCCGTGGAGCAAAAGATTTAAGCGACAACTGTGGAATTAACGTTATAGGCATACCCGGCACTATTGATAACGACCTTGCCTACACCGATTACACTTTGGGCTTTGACTCTGCTGTAAACACCGTTCTTTGGGCAATCAACGCGCTACGCGACACTATGAGTTCGCATGACCGCGTTAGTTTATTAGAAGTTATGGGCAGAAACTGTGGCGATATTGCTTTATATGCAGCAGTTGCCGGTGGTGTTGAATACGTTTTAACCCCAGAAGTTCCATACGATTTAGATGAAATTGCATCTTCTATAAAGTTTAGCCAAAAGCGCGGTAAAACTTCTAATATGATAGTTTTAGCAGAAGGCGCAGGCAACAAAGATGAAATTTGCGCTAAGATTAAAGAAAAAACCGGCATTTCGGTTAAGACCACTACTTTAGGTCATATTCAACGCGGTGGCTCGCCCACTATGGCAGATAGAGTATTAGCGGCAAAATTTGCAGTTCGCGCGGTAGATTTAATTTTACAAAAACAAACCAACCGCGTTATAGGCATTAAAGACAATAAAATTATAGATAGAGACATTACCGAAGCACTTGCAGAAAAGCACAACTTCGATAGAGAATTATATAACGTAGCCCACATTTTAAGTTTATAATTTTTACTTTACTTAACCAAAAAATGGGCTAAATAGCAAAAAAACAAACAACGTACCCGATTTTTTTTAACACATAAAATAAAATAATAAAAAAACATCATTATAAAAATATTACAAAAATGGAGGCAAATAACCATGAAAAATTTAGTTGGCGCATGTATGTTTGCGCAATCAGGCGGACCTACTTCCGTTATTAACGCAAGCGCTGCAGGCGTATTTATCGAAGCATTAGGCCAAGAAAACATCACCGCAGTTTACGGCGCTGCACACGGCATCAGAGGCGTATTAAACGAAGAATTTTACGATATCGGTAAAGAAGATATGGCTGAACTTGAACTTTTAAAGTACACCCCATCTTCTGCATTAGGTTCTGTTCG
This sequence comes from Christensenellaceae bacterium, assembly GCA_045596285.1. GTDB lineage: Bacteria > Bacillota > Clostridia > Christensenellales > Borkfalkiaceae > HGM11416. The sequence continues at coordinate 47,160 of JAZOCA010000133.1, forward strand.
TTACAAACTTAAAGACGCTGCTGTTGACGATACCGATTATAAGAGAATCGTTGAAGTATTTAAAAAATACAACGTTCGTTACTTCTTCTATAACGGCGGTAACGACAGTATGGATACCTGCAACAAAATTTCTAAGTATATGGCAAAATCCGGTTGGGATTGCAACGTAATAGGCGTTCCCAAAACCATCGATAACGACCTTTACGGCACAGACCACTGCCCCGGTTACGCTTCTGCTGCAAAATATATTGCAACCACCGTTATGGAAGTTAACTTGGACGCAAAGGTTTACGACACCCCTATGATTTGCGTTATTGAAGCAATGGGCAGAAACGCAGGTTGGCTTACCGCTGCCGCTGCACTTGCCGGCCATAAAGGACTTGGCGCTGACCTTATTTATCTTCCCGAACACCCATTTGACGTTAATCAATTCGTTGAAGACGTAAAGAACGTTTGCGCAAAGAACAACGGAAAATGTATTGCAGTTGTTTCTGAAGGTATTAAGGATAAAGACGGTAAATTAGTTGTTGAATCTGTTGGCGAAGTTGCAAGAGATAGTTTTGGTCACGCACAACTTGGTGGCGTTGCTTCAACCTTGGCTAACCTATTAAAAGAAAAAACCGGTTACAAGACTCGCGGTATTGAACTTTCACTTATGCAAAGATGTGGCGCACACCTTGCTTCTAAGGTAGACGTTGAAGAAACTTTTGCCGCAGGTCGCGCAGCAGTTAAGGCAGCAGTAAACGGCGAAACCGATAAGATGGTTTGTTATGAAAGAGCACAAGGCGAAGAATATAAATGCGAATTTAAACTTCTTCCCCTTGAACTTGCCGCTAACACCGAAAAAACCGTTCCCCAAGAATGGATTATCAACAACGGCACTTACGTTTCTGATGAATTCGTAAAATACGCTCTTCCCTTAATTCAAGGCGATTGCAAAGCACCTTTAGAAGACGGGTTACCCCGTTTTGCTAAACTTAAAAAAGTTTTAGTTAAATAATTTTTATTCTTTATTCAAATTAATAAAAATAAACATCCACCCGAATATCGGGTGGTTTTTATTTTTCGGGCATAGCCCTTGTTCACTGGCTAGCACAAATGTGCTTTTTATTTGACCTGCCAGTCATGCACTTATTACCTGCTACCC
>JAZOCA010000134.1:0-5820 GCA_045596285.1 Christensenellaceae bacterium
CTTTTTTGTTGTGGATATTAGGTGGATTATATCTTTAAAACTTGTTTATAACCCCAAAAGTAAGGTGGATAACTTTTTTATTCGCTTTTTTTCCAGCTTTACCTAAAAAAGCACATAATTAGCGAATTATACAGTTTAACGTATATATTATATATTATAAATAAAAAAAAATCAATAAAAAACGACGCATAAAAAACAAAAGAAATTATTATTTTTAACAAAAAAAGTAAAAACGGAAGGTTTGTAAAAGTTATCCACAATATCAACGTGGATAAATGGTGGAAACAAAGTGGGTAAGTGCAAAACTTTTCACTTGCTATTAAAGGTTCGTTATGTTATAATTAATAGCAGGCAAAAGTATTTCGATTGCTAATTTATTTTTTATTTTTCGTGGACGCAAATTATGGAAAAACTGTTTTTGAAAAATGGGATAACGGTTGAAGAAAAGGAAGTATCAGACCTTGATTCTTTTTGCGATTTTTTACTTGAAAAGAATAAAGCGTTTAACCTTACTGCTATAAGAGAACCCGCCGAAGTTTACGAAAAACATTTTTTAGATAGCCTTATGGGGCGCGAAAAATTTGAAAGCGGAAAAAAGATATTAGAAGTTGGGTCTGGCGGTGGATTTCCTTCCGTGCCATTAAAAATATTTAATCGCGATTTAAACTTCACTCTTTTGGAAGCTACCGGAAAAAAGTGCGCCTTTTTAAACGAAGTTAAACAGCGTTTTAACTTTAGTGATTTTACAGTAGTTAACGCTCGAGCAGAAGAGTACGTTAAAACCTGCCGTGAAAGTTTCGATGCAGTTACTGCAAGGGCGGTTGCTTCTTTAAACGTTCTTTGTGAATTGTGCCTGCCCTATTTAAAAGTTGGTGGATGCGCTATTTTTTATAAACAGCAATCTGATGAAGAAATTAATCAGGCGCAAAGCGCAATTAAACTTTTGGGCGGAAAAATAAAGGACGTATATAAATATTCTTTGCCATCTTTGCCAGAAAATAAAAGAGTTATTATAACTATAGAAAAAATTAAACCTACACCAGAAAAATACCCAAGAGAGTACAAAAAAATACTAAAAACTCCCCTATAAAGCGATTAACGGCAGTTTTGTTGATTATAAAGAACAACAAAAAAGAATACTTACTAAGTAGTTTTTAGGGTAAGAATAAAGCAATAAAAATTTAAAATCAAATATTACAAAAAGAAAGAGAGAACGAATCGGTTTTACGCGAAACATTCTCTCTTTTTATTTGTGATAAAACTATTAAAAGTACTCTATAGCGCGATTAACGGCTGTTTTATAAACCGATATAAACGCCGAAGAACAAGAACGCTAAAGATACTACGAATAATGCAAGTTGGAAAAGCCCAGTCTTTTTAATCCATTCTACGTAACTTACGTTTGCTAAACTTATACCTATTACAAGAGTACCGCAAGTGGGGAATAAAACGTTGGTGTAACCATCTGCAAACAAGAACGCTAAAATAATGATGTTAACGCTTAAGCCCGGAATGGGTACTGAGGTTAATAAAGGAATAAGAAGAACTGCTTTTGCAGATGCGCTGGGAATAAAGAATTCAAAGCCTAAAATAACAACGTATAGTAAAAGTACTGCAACGTAAGGCGACTGAGAACAAATGAATTGATGGCAATAGTAGAAAAGAGTATCTAATATTTTACCTTGTTCTGCAATGTATTTAACGCTGAAAGCAAGAAGAACTATTACAACGGAAGGCGCTAAATCTACAAGCCCTTCGAAGAAGCATTTAAAGGTGTTCTTTAAACCGCCCAAGAATTTTGCGCCTATTATGAAAGAGCCAACTACGAAGGTTACAGCCATAAGCACCATACCTATGCCGAGTTTTGCGATAAAGGGAATAACTGAAGCAAGTATTATAACTGCTAATGCTGAACCGAATAGAACAACGATTACTTTTGCCTTTTTAACGTATTCTAATTTTTCTGCTTCAGAAAGAGATGATAGTTCGTTAGTTATGGGTTTGTTGCCGTTTCTTCTTTCGTCGCGCTTTGCCCAGTTAACTAAATATAAAGAAGTAAGCGCGTAAAGAACTGCGAAGATGATAAGTCTGTACCAAATGCCGTCCGTAATAGTTACGTCAGCCTGAGCGTTTGCAACAGCCATACCTATTGTGAACGGGTTAAATAGCGCTACCGTAAAGCCTACGCCTGTAGTTATTAAAACAAGGCTGATTGCAAGAACTTTGCTCCAGTTCATTGCCGTTGCAAAGGTTAAAAGCAAGGGGAATAAAATAAGCAGTTGTTCTTGAAGCCCAAAACAAGATGATAAAATCATCATAACAAGGGTTATAACCCAAATGGCGGTGTATCTTTTGTTAAAGAATTTGTTAACGACCAAGGAAACTAACGCGTAAAGTCCGCCCGTTTGATCTAATACTTTAAAAGTTCCACCTAAAACTAAAATGATAACTATAACTTGAATAATAGTGAAGTTACCTTTGCCCCAAAGCAATGCTTCGAAAGGTGCGGTAAACCAACGCCATATAGGAAGCCTTGAAACTTCGCTTTCGGCTAAAAATTTAAAGGTTTTACCGATCACGTTTCCGTTTGCGTCGATAACGTCTTCATACTGCCCCGGCGCTACGAAAAAGGTAAGCACGCCGGCAAGAATCATAATTCCTAAAAGTATGGAACAGGTTGCTATAAAACTCTTGACGCCAAATTTAAGTTCGGAGTTCAACTGTTTAGTTTTGTTTTCCATAATTTTTCTCCTTCTGTAAAAATATTACAAAATAGGCAAAAGCCTAATCTAAATAAGTTTGATCGCTAACCTTTTTCCATACGTTGTCGTATAAATTATGAATTTCTTCAGCGGCAAGCATCCATTTAGACATAAGTTTTTCGTCTTCTAAAAGTTTAAAGGTGTAAAATTCGTTTTTGTAATACAAATCTAAGTGATAAGTTAAAGAAATGGTTAAAGAGTAAACGGCTTTTGGCTCGAAAAACAATTCTACCTGTTCGCCGTTTTTAACGCCAGAGTAAGTTAAACCCTTGTTTGTTAAAGTAAGCATCCCTTCGCCAAGATATACCGTAGAGCGATTTTTTGTTAACTTTTTGGTGTTTAGCGTTCCTATTTTTACCTTTGAAGTAAGAATAAAATCATCTTCTTTTACTCTTTCTTTAATTTCTTTTCTTTGCCATTTATACCACTCGTCTATATTCTTAAACGGAAGTGTTTTGTTTACTGCAAAAATATCGTAACGGTTATCCATTCTTATGGAAAAACCGCAAGAAAGACAGGTCATAGTATCTTTATCGATAGAAAAATTGTTTTCACCCTTACAATGCGGGCATTCGTAAATAATATTGTTTAAACCGGTTATATTTGGTTGTTTACCTATAAATTCCACCTTTTCTTGGCTGAATTCTTCAAATTCGTTGTATTTAAAGGTGGAAGAAAGTTTTTCATCTAATTGCTCGTCTGAAAAAGAAGTAAAGTCTTCACTATCGAACAGTTTAGATAGCGTTACCGTGATTTTACCCTTCTTTACGTCTGAAGAATAGCGAGTTCTTGTAAAATAAGAACCCTTTAATTTTAATAGAGCAACGGGTAAACCAAGTTTTTTAAGAAGTTTTAAGGTTGCGGGATTTATGGGATGAGAAGATCCGCTTGTTGATTGAATGCCTTCTGGGAAAATTACTATAGAATCCCCAAGTTTTACCGCTTGAAGTATTTGCTTGGTTGCCTGCATATCCGGTTGGTATAAAAATTTAGCGATAACGCCAAGTTTTTTAAGTATCGTGTAAATAAACTTTTCAAAAATATTTTGGTAACCGCATAGCACGTGAACGTCTAATCTATTTATGGCGGAAAAGGCGTAAAAATAATCGTCTCTTGATTTATGTTGGCAAAGGTATACAACTTGTTTATCTTTGATTTGTAAATAATCGTCTGTGTAAACGTAGTTTACCTTTCTTTTTTTAGAAATCTTTCTAAAAGCAAAACAAACGATTCTTGCAATTAATTTATTCGGCTTTTGTATTTTTCTGTTTTTAAATTCCGTATGTAAATCTTTAGCCATCTTCCTTCCTGTATAGCAATAATACTAACGCCTATGTGATTTATAAGTTAATTATACGAACTTTTTTTAAAAAAAGCAAGTATATCTTGCATTTTTTATTTTATTTATTCAACAAAAAGCGTGTTTTTGCTAATTATCTATAAAAATTTTTAATAAAAAAGAACTTTTAATACAAAAATTCTTTACGTGTTTACCCTATTGACAAAAAAGCGGATATATTGTAAAATAAAAATAACAACAGGTTACGTAAAAGGTAAATATAAATGGACGGCATAATAAAATACCCAAGAACACCGCACTTAAAGGGTTCTCGCTTGCAAAAAGGCGATGAAGATTTAAGCCAGGTTGACTTTGGTGAAATTTTAAACAAAAATATCGTTATAGAAGAAAAGGTAGACGGGGCTAACGTTGGAATTTCTTTTTTAAACGGCGGTGACTTAGCGTTGCAAAGCCGTGGGCATTTTTTAAGGGGCGGAGCGCGCGAAATTCACTATGATTTATTCAAAAAGTGGGCAAATAGCGCGATTAACGAACTTTTTGATATTTTGGGAACGCAATATATTATGTATGGCGAGTGGATGCAACAAAAGCATAAAATATATTACGACGCCCTGCCCGATTACTTTTTAGAGTTCGATATTTACGATAAGAAAAACAAACTTTTTTTAGATACTCCTTCTAGAAAGAAGATGTTAGAAAATTCTTGCATAAAAAGCGTGCCCGTGCTTGCAAGCGGTAAGTTTTCAAGCGAAAAGCAAATACTTTCTTATTTAGGAAGATCTTTATATATAAGCGACGATGCTAACGATAATTTAATAAAAGAAATAAATCGCCTAAACCTAAGGGCAGAAGAAGTTTTTAGTCAAACGCAAAAAGGCGATATGGCGGAAGGGCTTTATATTAAAGTTGAAGAAGGCGGGCAAGTTATAAACCGCGTTAAATACGTGCGCGACGATTATTTACAAACGCAAAGCATAGATAACTCTAAGTGGCTTACAAAAAGACTGGTTACAAATAAAATTAAGTAAAAAGTAGGCTTATAGCGCGATTAACTCGGTTATTATATAATAATGATATATAATGATAAAATAAAAACAAGGGTAAGAATATGAAGAAAAAAAACATAGAAAAGAAGAAAAATTTCACGCTGGTTTTGTGCGTGCTTATAAGCGCTTTATTTCCGCTTGGCATAGTTGCAACAGTGCTTGGTGCGGCGAAAGAAAAAATTTTAATTATGGTTTTAGGGCTTGTTTTTTTAGTTGGCTCTTTCTTTTCGTTGCCATTTGTTTGGCTTGTGTTTGGATCGCTTGTAACAAAAAGCAGAATTTATAAATCTATAACCCAAAAAGGCATAACGGACGTTAACACCTTGGCTAAAATTCACGCAAAAAATCCAAGCGAAATAACCCAAATCATTAACTGGCTTATAGCAAAAGGATATTTAAACTATACTTTGCTTTATGATAAAATAGAAAAAGAGTTAGTGGAAACGAGCGTAAAATGCCCAAATTGCGGGGCAATACTAAAAGAAAGCAAAAATAATTTAATATGCGAATACTGCCAAAGCAAATTTGAAAAAATTTAATAGAATTTAAAAAAAACGATAAAAACAGCCCAAAAAAGGTAAAAAAAGGGCTGTTTTTTAATGTTTTGTAATAAAAAAACAACTTATCAAAAAGGGTGTAAAATACAGTTTTTTTGTTTAAAAATTATTATTGATATATAAAAACAAAATAAAAATGTAAAAATTTTAAAAAA
>JAZOCA010000135.1:0-8114 GCA_045596285.1 Christensenellaceae bacterium
CAAAACAGGTGTTTGAGGGGATAATAAATATAAAAGGATTATAACGAACGTAAGTTTCTTTGTGTTTTATTTAACTATTTAAAAATAAAAAAGTGTTTGCGAGAGCAAACGCTTTTTTTATGGTTAAGCTATTTTATTAATTGCCGGTGTTTCCACTCGGTGGGTGACATACCGTATTTGTTTTTGAATGCGAGTGTAAAGTTTGATGGTGAAGTGTAGTTTAATATGTCGGAGATTTGGTTGATAGTGTAACTATCGTCGGCAAGTAATACTAGCGAATAGGCAAATTTGGCGTTGTTAAGGTAGTGGACTAACGATTTTCCGTAAAATTTTTGGAAACACTTGCAAACGTAAGAATGTGAATAACTAGTGGTTGCCACAACTTCGTCGACACGCATATTAACGAAACTACCAGCATTTATCTGTGCTAGGAGTAGTGATAACCAATCGGGAATTTTATCGTTTTCGTTTATGCTTTTAAGCCACAACGATAAAAGGTTAGTAATTATGTTCACGTGTTGTGCGTGGAGTGCCATGGTTTTTGTGCTTTGTGCGTATAAAAGTGAGTCAAGGTCAATGTTGATATTCTGAAGAATTCTATTATTAACCGTATAGTTGATATGGAGAGGAGTGTTGTATAGTTTGTCGTAAAGTCCTGGATCGATTAAATCACAAATAGTTTTCATAATTTTGCAGTCCACGTAAACGTCACGAGCTATATGTGGTTGTGGAGCAACGAAAAAGTGAATATCGTCAGGGCGCAAAAGCATAATGCTACCTTGGTTAATTTGTAGGCGTTTGCCGTTGATTATGTTTTCATACGTTCCAGAAATACAGATGGAAAATTCAAAAAATGTATGGTTGTGTAGGGTGCATGTTTTGGAAACGGCAATACGAGTGTAAGGATTTTCTTTAATTGTATTTTCGTTAAATGTTAGAATTTTTTTCATACTGTAAGTATTATATCACACTCAAAATTAATTGTAAAGTGAAATCGTGTAAATATTCATAATCTGGATCGGGGAGGGGCGGTGGCGGACAAGGCAAATCGCTAGTATATTACTAGCGATAATCAGCATTTGATAAAATCATTAAATTTTTAGCTTTTGTGTCAAGGATAAAAAATCATAGAAATGCGCGCCAAAAAAGATAAATAATAGTATTGTAATATTGAGCAATCGGTGTTAAAATATATCAGTAATACTAAGAATATATCAAGTTACAAAAAACTCAGGAGGTTTTTGGATGAAAAAGCTTTACGCTACTCCAACGATAGAAACAAATGATTTTGTTTTTATGGACGTTCTAACGGCATCAGACGGTGTTGTCGATTTTAACGAGGAATGGTTGCAACAAGGAGGGAAGACGTTATGACGAAAACTTTAAAATCTAAAGTTCTGGTCGTGTTAACCGTTCTTTTTCTTGCAGCAATGGCGTTTATCGGGCTTATGCAGTCTAGTACGGCAAGTGCAGAGGTCGTATCTGATGGGTACACAATCGGTCAAGGTGCGGCAGTTAGACTCGTTGATAAATCCTCAGGTATAAGATTCCGTGCGAACGTTGAAGAAAGTTTCGTTAACGGATTGCTTGCTGATAATGAAGGGGCAACTCTTAAATTTTACGGCAAAATTAACGCAGTAGGCGCAGCGGATTCTGCTGCGAAAATCGCAAGAATCGCTAGTCCCGTGTTTACTGACGAAGAAAACATCAACGAAAGCGCTGAGCTTACCGTATCAGTTATATATAATAACCTTGCGGATAATCTTAAAAAAGCAGCGTACGGCGTAGATCTCTATGCGAAATTTTACGTGGAAGTCGTAGTTGGTGGCAAGGTAGTTGATACGGTTGAAGCTGCAGGCTCTACCGATAACTATTCTATGCGCTCTGTTGCAAACCAAGCTTATTTGAATTGGAATGAGAACGTTGGTTACGAAAAAGAAGACCTTCTTGAATACTTTAGCGTTGGCAAAACGGTAAATACTTCTTCTGGATACGTTTCTGATACCGCTAAAGCAGAAATTGCATTTAGTGGAGCAAAGATTGCTGAAGGTTCTACCGTTAAAGTATATATTGCAGGTAAGAGCACTACTGCAACTTATGAGAATGGTGAGTTCGTTATAGCGTCTGCACCTATTAGCGGTTACGTTAACAACAAAACCGACTACTTAACGTACTTCGACGCTGATGGTACGGCTTATAACGTAAAGTTTACTTATGGTAAAGAAGTTAACGCAGAAAATATAGATGCGCTTTGCCATACTTATAATAGTATTGAAACTGCTAGTTATCTCGTATTAACTCAAGATATTGATATGAGTGGCGTTACTTGGTCTCAACACGTTACGGGTAACCTTACTCGCTTTTACGGCACGTTTGACGGTGCTGGACATACCATTAAAAATTTAACTTTAAACGGCACTAATCAAGCGGGCGGTATGTTTGATAAACTCTATGGTAGAGTGTGCAACCTCGTTATGACTGACGTTGTCGCAGCACCAGGTAGTAACATTCAAGGTGTAATTGCTAACGTGAATTATTCTAGCTCAAGCATTGAGAACGTTTACATAAATATCGCAAGCATGGGTTACCGTGCAGGTGCATTAATTGGATTATGGGATTACGTTGCACCAGTTAAAAACGTTGTAGTATCAGTTGATTCTGCAAGTCACGATTCATATAACAGTGCGCTCGTAGGTTTTAGATATAACGCGGGTATGGTGGTGGATAACGTTCACGTTTATTCTGCAAACGCAAGCTTACCTATTTTTGACACAACGAAACAACCTCTTTATAGTTCTTATACTGATGCTGAAACCTATACTGAAGCAATTCTTAATAAGGATTATACTTACACCAATAAAGCAGGAAACTTCGTTGATAACGTGCTCAATGCAGATCTCCCCGAATTTATTAATGATGCGGTAATTAAAGATTATGCAACAATAATAACTCAGGCAAACGCAGCGACGGCAATTCCCGCTGCAACGGACGGTTATTACGTTTTAGGCGAAGATATTGATTTAACTGGCTTTACTGGTGGCACTGGTACTATTACTGGTGTGTTTGACGGTCAAGGACATACTATTTCTAACTTTACCTCAGCTGCTGGTAACGGTATATGGAATAACGTTAACGGTGCTACTATCAAAAATATAAAAGTAAGAGCAACTCTTCCTGACAGAAGTGCTGTGTTTGGAAGAACTGCGGGTACAAGTGGTGCAACTCTTGATAACGTTTACGTTGAAGTTGATTCTAAATCTACGACTTATACTTCGTTGTTCTATGCCGTTCAAGGTGATTCTACCTTTAAGGATGTTGTCGTTAACGTAACTTCAACCACTGGAATATCAGCAGTATTTGGCGGTCAAGCGGTTACGGCTGAAAAGACTATGACGATTGACGGCGTTATCGTTTTGGGTTCTTCTAACCCTGCGTTAACTTTATCCACAGCTACGTCACAACTTAAAGGTGTTGACGGAAGTGCTGTTGAATCTGGTGTTGATTACGTCGTTTACACTTCCATAGATCAACTTGCTGATGATTCTAACGGTATACACATTAACAACCCCGTATTAAAGAGCATAGTTGACACAGAATTAGTCGTAGCAATTACTGAGGACAATATCGGTAAATTACAAACTGCAACGACTGGATATTATAGGTTAGCCGAAGATATCGACTTTGCAGAAGCATTTACTGGAACATGGACTCCTTCGGCATTCTCTGGTATTTTAGACGGTCAAGGACATTCTATTTCTAACTTTATCGGCTCTTCGTTCTTTGCTAACTGTAACGGAGCAACAATAAAGAATATTAACTTTATTGACGCAACTTTCACGGGCGACGGGTTTTTTGCGGTAGGTAACGGAGCTAGAACGGCAACTCTTGAAAATAGTATTTTAACCTTTACTAAATTTGGTAGAGATAGCGGTTCTTGGGCTGCATTGTTTGCAGGACAGACTGGTGGTATTTTGACCTTGAATAACGTTTATATCGAAATTCCCGAAACTACTAACGATAGAGTTGGCGCAATTACTAAGGTAGGCGAAACTGGCAGTAAGTTAACTAACGTATTCGTAATTGGCGGTAACGGCAGTGTTCACTCTACTAATAGTTCAAACAATACTACTTTTGTTCGTACTAATCCGGATTATGCACCCAACTTCGTTGGCGAGGCCGCAATATATGCTACTGCTGAAGAAATGCTCGCAAATTCTGAAGGTGTTTTGCCAGAATTCTTAAAAGAATATTTTTTCAGTAATGGATTAATCTCAACCCCGTTATATCAGGAGTCTGACGGTAAGTTTGATATATGGGCATATTCATCTACAAATGGTGAATGGGTTCAGTATTACGTAGATACGGATGGTGACGGAATTACCGAACAACACAAATTTTATTTCGTTGATAACGGTAACGGAACGTTAAGTCTTGTGATGGACGATGACCTTAAAGGTAACGAAACTATCGTAAAGCTTACTGATTTGTCTCAGGTTGAGCAATATCAACAAGCAGGTTTTAGTATTTTATACGTTGCATCACAAGTTCAAGACCACGTTACTGCGTCTAATTATTCTTGGGATACAAGTTATGCTAAGTTCTTCCTTGATATAGGTGAACAGCTTGGAATGAAGGTTATGATTTTTCAGTCGTCTATTTACGGATTGGTTTATCACCCCAGTACGTATCACCACGGAGCGGTAGAATCTCTTATCGGTGAGGGCAATGAGTTTGTTACCGAGGCGGATTTAGAGCAATATATTTACGACATCTTATATGTTAAGACAAACATTGCACAACATCCGGCTTTCTATGGGATTTCTTTACTTGACGAACCTCCCGTAAACTGCTTTAAAGCGTTAGGACAAGTTTATAGAGCGTTTAAGGAAGTTTGCCCAGATAAATACGTTATGATTAATCTATTACCGTATACTGAAACTACGGCAAAGGTTGATACTGATGGTGATGGGGTAAATGATAAAAACGTTCATTTCTATAACTTTATGGGTAGGACAACTACTTCTACTGAAGAGTCATACTCAAGCACTTCTTCAATGTATATCAATATGTGGGAATCAGCGTATATGAATTATCTTAATACTTACTATACGGAAGTAGGTCAGTACTGCGGATATATTCAGTACGATAACTACTGTTTATACGTTGATGGTTCTCCGATGTATCCTATTACGACTACTTACTTGCGTTGCCATCAAATGGTGGCAGAATTTGCTGCTGAAAAAGGTTTAGAGTATAAGATCGTTCATCAATCTAGAGGTTCGGGCTCACAGCGTGCACCGTCTGAAGCTGATATGTGGTGGCAAGTAAACGTAAGCTTAGCGTTTGGTGCAAAAGAGCATTCTTATTACACATACTATCCAGTAGGAAATTCTGGTGGTAGTGCTCCTGATTATAATTCACCTATAGTTGATCGTTTTGGTGCGCCAAACGAATTATATAACGTTGTTTCTGAAATTAATGCAGAACTTGCATTTATGGCTAAAGCACTTGATTTCTTTACTTATAAAGATATGGCGGTGTTTGCTAATTCTACATTTACTTATGAAAATAGCAAATATATTTCGCGTTTAAAAAATGCTAGTCTATCAAACGGCTTAAAGGTTGAAATAAATTTCAAATCGGGTGCTGCAATTTTGGTTACTGAACTTTTCGACCAAACCAACGAACAAGTAGGGTATTACGTTGTTAATCTCACGTCACCGACGCAACAATCTAGTGGTAACGTGCGCATAACTATCGATGGTTTCGATTTTGCTGAAATTTGGCAAAATTCAACTATCTCTTATAACACCGCGCCTGATAAAGGTATCGACCTAGAACTCGGCGTAGGAATGGGAGCGTTTATAATACCATTTAATTAAATTAAACTCGCACGGCACCATTTAGGTGCTGTGCTCGTAAGTTAATTATTTATACGGATATAGCTAGCCTTAGCGGTTTAGTTAAAAATATATAAAGGAGAGAAGAAAATGAAACTAAAAAAACTTTTGGCGGTTGCGCTTAGCGTTATTACTGCCTGCACTTGCCTTTCGTTTGCAGCTTGCTCTGAGCCTGCGGTTCAAAACGATGGCAAAACGGTCAACGTTATGATGCAACTTTCTGGTTACGGTACTGCATACGTTGAGGACGTTGCGAGGAAATTTGAAGAAGTTTATGCTGAAGAAGGGTATAAGATTAATTTGCTTGACGCTCGTTCATCTTTTAGCGGTGCTTCTGCACTTACCGAAATGCGTCTTGACTATGAGAAGAGCGGTATCGACCTCGTTATGACTGGTGGCGTTACCATTAAACAATGTCTTGACGAAGAATACGGTGCTTGTATTGATAATCTTGACGACGTTTATAACAACGGTGCAATCAACTTCGACGGCTCTGTTGATCCCGTTCCTATTAAAGATAAATTCAAGTCTGAATATGCTTTAGAAAGAATGAGACACTCTGACGGTCATTATTATACTTTCGGCACGGCAAGTGGCGTTAGAGGATTAGTATATAATGAAAAAGTTTTGAAAAGATACGGTATTGAATCATATCCTGTTACTACCGACGAACTTTTCGAAATGTTCGATATTATTTATAACGGAACTTCCACCGTTCAGGGCATAAGACCTGTAACTTGGGGTGGCGATAACGCTGCTGCTTATGCGCTTGGAACGTTATATCTTGGTATTGCACAGTTGATCGGGACTGAAAATTTCCAAGAATTCTTTGAACTTGATTATCTTTTGAATGAGGACGGAACGATTAAGGCTGACGGCTATAAGTTCTTTGAAGACTACGCACCTGAATTGCAGGCTGTTTTAGAAACTCTTATTCAAAAGTATGACGTATTATATTCTTATACTGGTTCAAAAACTCAACTTCACACCAAGGCGCACGCACAACTCGTTACTGGTAAATCTGCATTTATGCAGGACGGACAGTATTTCTACACTGAAGTTATGAACGACTTCCCGTCTTATCTTGGTGACATAAGAATGGCTGCTAATCCTGTCGTTTCTTATCTTGGTGTAAAACTTAAACTTGACGGAACTGGTAACGATAAAGCAAAATGCGACGATATTTTAAGTTTTATGTGCAAGTCTTTTGACGACGGCGTTAGAACTGTTGCTGAGTTAGAATCAAAAACTGAAGCTCAATTCCCTGGAATTGATATCACTACCGAACAGTGTGAAAGAATTATAGAAGCAAGAAGTTCTTTCCATAGTGACTTAGGTGCTTCAAACTACGTTCTTAAACAATCACCCGTTAAAGATATTGCAAAACTCTTTATTCGTATGATGCACAGTGAAGACGTTGCTGATATTTACGCTAAATACGGTATGTTCCACTCCTTCGGAAAGGCTGATGAATCATTGTACGCACATCAGTTCGTTAAAGACGCTGCAAAACTTATTGAGAGTAAAAATTATTCTACTACCTCTGTTTTGAAACCCGGAACGGTTAGAGCAAACACTAATATGTTCTTGCTTCCTATGTATAATGCAAGCCTTGTTATCAACATTAATAATGAAATGGGAACTCCTGAAGCAGGCTTAGCTGCTAGAAATTATACTGAAATCGCAAAGACTGTTTTGACAAACGTTCAGAACCACGCAAAAGACAATTGGGCTAAGTTGATAGGTAACGGGGGATATGAACTTGGAAATTAACAACAAGAAAATTGAATTTAAGAAGAGCAAATACACGATGGACGATAGGAGGGCGTTTAATTTCACACTCATAATGTGTGGAATTCCTTTCCTGTTCTTCCTAGTGTTTTGGGTGTACGTAAACATAAGTTCAATTCTTATGGCATTCGTTGATAGAAAAGGCATTATTTCTTTCGAGAATTTTGCCGAAGTATTTAACGCTATTGTCGATAAAGATATGTATAACTGGAATTTAGGTTCTGTTATTGGAAGAACTATAAGACTTTGGTTTTACGTTAACATCGTTTGCGTATTGCCTTCAATGTTCTCGTCTTACGTTCTCTATAAAGGAATGCCTGGTGCGTATATTTACAGAGTCATTTTTATGATTCCTTCTATTCTTGGCGGAATGGTTTGGGTTATGATAATGAAATATATGGTTGCAGTTGACGGTCCTGTTCT
>JAZOCA010000136.1:0-4700 GCA_045596285.1 Christensenellaceae bacterium
GTTTTAGAATAACATATTTTTTGTTTCCTGTCAATATTTTTATAAAAAAATACGAAGAGTAAAAGGTTTTTATTTTTACACAATTTTTAAAAAGATATTGACTAAACCTATAAAATGGTGTACAATAGCCTAAAGGAATAATAGATGATAAATTTCAAGGATAAGAATATGAATTATTGCTACACTTGTTTTTCTGTTGCGTATCAAAATAATTTTAATTTAAAACACTTTGCCAGCGAACTCAATTTGGATGAAAAAACACTTATTTTATATGATTGTGGCACGGCGATTGAAATCGGTGCTAACGAACGTTATGAAAAGGACGTTAACGCTATGATTCGCAAAACTTTAGGGGATTTGATCAATAAGGTAGATAAACTGTTAGAACTTAAAAAATTATATGGGCTGAAGTATAAACTATGCCGTGTTTGTTTGCTTTCGCGTGATGATGAAAATATGAATTTATCTTTATCGCCAGATATAGTTGAATTTCTAAGTTTATCTCAAACGGAAGATGCCCTTGAATATACGATAAAATAAAAGATTCGCAAAACGAAAGAAGGCTATTTATGGATTTTAGCGAAAGATTAAAAAATTTAAGAAAACAAGCGGGGTTAACCCAGTCTGACTTTGCATTAAAAACGGGAGTGCATTTTCAAACCGTTTCTAAATGGGAACGCGGTAATCAAACGCCGGATATAGGAATGCTTGGAATCATTGCTAGCGTTTTAGGCGTAAGTTTAGAAAAACTCTTGGGCGAAGAAGAAAGTGAAACGCCTATAACGGGCAATTTTGAACTTTCTTCTATGGCAAACGCCATTGCCGATTACCGAAAGCACGCGGGGCTTAGTCAGGCAGAAACGGCTGAAAAGTTGGGCGTTTCTTCAGATATTATTTCTAAGTGGGAACACGGAAATTCAGCCCCCGATATTGATTTGCTTATTAAAACCGCGCGATTATTCGGCGTATCCGTATCGGTTTTATATTACGGAATAACCAAAGATTACACACCCGAAAAACAAGTTTTTTATTCTAAAAACAGAAGAAAAGGAATGATAATAAGCGCGGTGTGTTTATCTGTTGCATTAATAATTTTATCTGTTACGTTACTTTTACTACCAAAGCAAAAAAGTTATGAAGTAACGGTTGACGGTGAAAAGATTTTTAGCGTTCAAGGCGGAAGTTTATTTACCCCGCCAACACCCGAAAAGTCTGGCTATAGGTTCGTAAACTGGGTAAACGAGCAGGGCGAAGAAGTTCAAACGCCTTTGCTGGTAGATAAAAACGTAAAGTTGCTTGCGCGGTTTGAAGTTGTTGAATACGATATAAATTACTGGCTTAACGGCGGAGAGTTTAAAGATACGGTCCAAACGTCGTTCACGGTCGAAAGTGGGGAAATTGTTCTTGCAATACCCGTAAAAGGTGGCGAGGCTTTTATGGGCTGGTATTTAACAAACGATTATTCTGGCGAAAGCGTTAGCGTTATTTCGTGTGAGTGTTTAAGTATAAATTTATACGCAAAATGGCAAAACGTCGTTTACACGATAAACTATGACCTTGGCGGTGGCGCGGTTATAACTAACCCACAAACGGTAACTAAAGACGAAGAAGTTACCCTTAACAATCCAACGAAAAACAGTTATAGGTTTTTAGGTTGGTATACCTTGCCAAACGGCAAAGGGGAAAGGGTAGAAAAGGTTGGCGGAAGTAATGCATGCAATCTTGTTTTATACGCGCTTTGGCAAAAGGTAGACGTAAAGTATAACGTGACCTACCTGTTAAACGGCGGTAGTGTGGAAAATGGCGAAAATGCCACCCTTATAGCCGAAGGCGAAACCAAATCGCTTGTTTCGGCGCAAAAAGTCGGGCATAATTTTATAGGTTGGTGTGATGAAGAAGATGGTAGCGGAAATTACTATCAATGGATAACTGGAGAAAAAGACCTAACCTTATACGCTATTTTTGCGCCCAAAAATTATACCGTGCGCTACGAATACAAAGGGGTTTATCAAGAAGAAGCCAACCCATCTTTTATAACGTACGGCGAAGAAATTAAACTAAACGCACTTATTTTAGAAGGTCACGATTTTATAGGTTGGTACGATAGCGAGCAGGGCGGTAATAAAATAGACGTCATTAATAAAAGCAATATCGAAGAACTTACCGTGTTATACGCACGCTTTACGCCTAAGGTTTACCAAATTAAACTTATGGGTAATAACGGCGAGTTTTTAATAGATGGCAAAAGTTACACCGAATATATTTTATCTTACGAATACGGCACTATTTTTAATTTGCCCATTTGCGAAAAACAAAAATATACCTTCCTTTACTGGGCGGATATTGGTGGCGAAAGTTATAGCCAAATAAATAGCCTTAATTATCACTTTACCGTGTTATACGCCCACTTTTTCGTGACGGACGGATGCGAAATCAACTACGTTACTGATGACGGATTTTTAATAGGCGACGCGCCCGAGCGTTTTTATGCAGGCGAAAAATTAACTCTTCCCAAGGCGGAAAAAGACGGTTACGTTTTTCTTGGTTGGAACGAAAACGCCGAGGGAACGGGTAAATGGTACACGGTAACCCCCGATACCGATAAAGAGATTTTAGACCTATACGCAATCTACCAAGACGTGGTAATCGGGGCGGACGGCGAATGTTTCCGCTACGAAATGACTGCAACGCAGGTAACTATAACCAAGTATATCGGCGATGAAAGCGATAATATAAATATCGTAATTCCCGACTACATAGAAGGCTTGCCCGTAACAAAAATATCGGCGTATACCTTTATTATGGACATAGATAATCCTGAAAATTACGAATCACATTTATATATAAATTCATTAACGTTGCCATCTACTTTGCGTGAAATTGAAGATAACGGCATAGATTTACGGCGTGTAAACGAGCCAGTTGTAATACCTGCGTCGGTATACAAAATAGGTGTTAACGCTTTTAAGGGCGTGTATTCTTCCATCGTTTTTGAAAAAAACAGCGCGCTTACTATTTTGCAAGAAAACGCATTTGGCAACTGTTTTGTTTTAGACGTATTTGAAGTACCCGAAGGCGTTCAAGAAATTTGCTCGTATTCATTGCCATATAACGCGATGGGATACATTTTACCGCAAAGTTTACAAAAAGTTCACTCTCACGCGTATGGAATAAGCGCTACTGAAGAGCAAAAAAATTTAACGATATATTTGCCCAACGGCGTTAAAGAAGTTGGTAAATATCCATTTGGAACTGCAAAAATTTACAGCGATATTTCCCCAGAAACTATTGAAAGTTTTAATAAAAACTGGTGCTATAATTTCGCCGGCACAACTAAAGAATACACCTTAACTTTAAAGGACGAAGAAAAAACTTTAAGCGTAACTAAAGGCGTTATGTTTAATCTGCCGTATATAGAAAAGCAGGGATATAATTTCGTGGGCTGGCAAAGGGCAGACGGCTCGCCCGTTTGTAAAGCCTTTATAAACGAAGAGTTTAGCGATATTACTCTTTACGCAGTATATTCTAAAGCAGGTTTAAACGACGGCACTTCGCCAGATAACCCCATTACTTTAGAAGTTTCAAACTCGCGTACGTTTTCTTTTAGTGCTTGTAGATTTTTCTACCTTTCTTTTGACGCTCTTATTCCATATTGTTATGATTTTTATGGCGCTGAAGGCCTAACGATTGAAAATTCAGACGATAATTATTCGTCTACGTTTTCAAACTGTTTATCCACGAAAATAATAACGTCGGAGTATTGCATCACTTATTTATTACGATCTTACGGATACGTAACCCACGTAACAATTTCTTTTGTTCATTCTTAACGTTTTTATGTAAAATAAAAATCAAAAATACCGCTTTTTGAAGTGCAATCAAATGGCGATATTTTCCGTTTAAAAATATCGATTTATGATAGTTTATTTTGTAAAAAAAGTCAAATTAAGCGTGTTTTTCCATAAATTAAGCGTGTTTTTCCACCTTTTTGGAAAAGGAAGGCGACAAAAAACGTCTCATAATATGATATAATAAAGCCATCGAAAGCGGTTGGCCACCGTAAAAAATTATAAGGAGAAACTTATAAAGCGCTTTATGAACAAATTTACAAATGAACAAAAGTTACGCACTTTTATATTTATGCGAACAGTTAAAAGAAGGCAAGGCAATAGACATGCAAACCTGCATGTTAGTTTATGATATTTCCGTTCCCACCTTTCGCCGTTACATGGCGGATCTTCGCGCGTTCTTTACTGAAAAGTACGGTTTAGAAATAAAATATATCTCTGCAAAAAAAGGATATTTTTTAACGCCTAACCCCTTTATTGGAAATATCGAAAATCAATAGAGTTTAACGCGCGATTTAACTTTTACCTTTTATCGGTTGATATTTTTTTGTAAGGCTCTATCACAACAAACAGTTGATAAAACAAGTCTTATCTACTGCGCAATAGTTCGTTATTTGCAAATTTTTATAATTCCTACGTACAACAAGTACGCCCCCTTATAAAAATTCACAAATGCCTGCTCTTGCTTGTATCTAAAACTTGTTTTAGGCTATTACTAAAGAATTTTTTATTCTTTTAAAAAATCAACCATTGTTTGTGACATCGCCTTGTTATTTTTACCTATTTTTCGTTAGGGTTTTTATATTGAAATTAAAGTTTTTTGCGCTTTAAATTTTGAATAACGCCTTCAAA
>JAZOCA010000137.1:0-16412 GCA_045596285.1 Christensenellaceae bacterium
TATTATAACACAACCCCATAAACAAAACAAGAAAAATCGCCCAAAGAACGAAATTTTAAACTTTTTTGCGAAATTCAAGCAAAAAATAAAAATAACGCCACCTAAAAAACTTAAAAATAAACCAAAAAAACAAAAAATCATTCTAAAGCGCAAAACAAAAAAACAAAACTGCCCCAAGGATTGTGGCGCAGTAACTTGCATTACTACGCCACTTTCGTTATAGGGATATGATTAATACGTTTGTATGAATGATCTTTTATCGCGTTAATCGCCTTATAGCCTGTTTTTATGCTTTTTTGCACGTTAGCCTTAAGGGATAATATTGTTATATTAAGCGGGATTTTCTTCTTGCGGTTTAGATTGATTATACCAGTTAATTCTATCCTGACGCTGATATTCTATATCGAAAGAATATCTTTCGTTCGGGGTAAGCACCAAAGAAACATCACATTCGCCAGACTCTAACTGCATAGGAATAGGTATATACATATAAACAGCATAACCAGAGCCTACATATTTTCTTTCAAGCGTAACTTCAGCCAAATCCTTAGGCGATAAATCGCTAACCAAGGTATAAGTTCCGTTTTCGTTAGCCCTTAAAGAAATGCTGTGCTCTTTTACAACGGCAACTTCATCTTCTTTAAGCATATAGTAACTTGTTGCCTTGTTTTTAGATAATTCTAAATCTACGTACCAGTAAACGTAAGGATTTTCATATCCTTCGGGAATATCGCTACTCCAGCTTGAACCGCCAAATTCTTCGAACTGATAACTGTAAACTCCGTCGAACAAAGCGGTATCGTAGCTAAGTGCGGGGGGCAACTTGCCTATTTTATCTTCTAAATAAGAAAGTTTCGTTTTCTTTGTGATTCGATTAAAACTTGTGTATACGTAATAATGCGTAAGTTTGTTGTTTATCCATCTGTAACGAATACGGTTTGCGTTAAGATTTCCGCGAACGTAACCAAGTTTTGTGTTTTCGCTATCGCCAGAAAGTCTGTATTCTATGTATGAATATTTGTTAGGTTCGGTTTCATCGGGAATAAAATTAACCGTCATTTCTTGAACGATATAGTCAAAATCCCCTTCTTTATACACGTAATAACCGTAACCACTTTCGGGAATTACCAAATAGTTAACGATTTTATCTTCTTCAAGCAGGTTTTTGCCATCGTAAGTGTAAGTCGTTAGTTCGTAGATGCCAAGCATATCTTTTTTGCGCGCCGCTTTAGTTACGTAACATCCGCTAAGCACAACTGCCGCAAGTGATATGCAAACAATCGTAAGTGCTAATAATTTTTTCATAATTGCTCCTTCGGGCTTGTTTATTAAAGTCTGGAGGAAGCCCTTTTTATTTTATTTATTTTATTACTAACCATTATTCATGGTATCACCACTTATTTTACGTCATATTTTAACTTTTGGTTATAAATCTATTTTATTAAGCGATAAGGTTAACCGCAAGTTACTATATAGAAAAAAACATAAGCAAGTTTTTTTATATTATATACGATAAAAGCACCATTGTCAATACCTTTTTCACAAATTTATCACAAACTTTATTTTTACCCCTGTTTTATACACTTAAAAAAGTCAACTTATTATTAAAAAAATACTTGTTTATTATAAAAATGTGTTTTTATTACTTGCATTTATTTACTAAAAATATTAAAATGTAAAGGTTAAATATACTTTTGCAAGAATTTAGTTAAACCGCACTATCAATTTTTGATACCTTTTATCCCTTTTAGAATAAAAATTTTTTACTTTTTTTATTCTTATTGTAATATACGCTAATAGTTTACCAAAAGTTAACTGCATCAATATTACAATTTTACTACTAATATCGTGCAACTTTGGCAATAATTTAGGGTGTGTGCGTTTTACTAATTAACCACGCTTAAAATTTACCACGTATAAATATAAATTTACGTTACTGAGGGATTTTTATATGTTAGAATTAAAAGACATTACAAAACATTACCCCATAGGAGATAGCGTTGTAGAAGCGCTAAAAGGCGTTAGTCTATCCTTTCGCAAAAATGAATTCGTTTCTATTTTAGGCCCTTCGGGATGCGGTAAAACTACCCTGCTTAACATCATAGGCGGGTTAGACCGTTACACTTCGGGCGATATTTTAATTAACGGAGTTTCTACCAAACTTTATAAGGATTCAGACTGGGATGCCTACCGCAACCACTCTATCGGTTTCGTTTTTCAAAGTTACAACCTAATCCCCCACCAAACGGTGCTTTCTAACGTAGAACTTGCGCTAACTCTTTCGGGTATAGAGCCTAAAGAAAGAAAAGAACGCGCTACTAAGGCGTTAGAAAGGGTTGGGCTTGGCGATCAATGCAAAAAACTTCCCGCGCAACTTTCGGGCGGACAAATGCAAAGGGTTGCCATAGCGCGCGCACTTGTTAACGATCCCGAAATCATTCTTGCAGACGAACCCACCGGCGCTTTAGATACCGAAACAAGCGTTCAAGTAATGAATCTTTTAAAAGACATTTCTAAAGATAAACTGGTTATTATGGTTACCCATAACCCAGAACTTGCGCAAGAATATTCCACCCGTATTATCAACCTAAAAGACGGGCTTGTTAAAGATGATTCTAACCCCATTCAATTCACCGTTAAAGACCGTGTTTCAGAACATGAAAAAGATCAAGAAGTTAACGTAAATAAGGACGGAAAAAGAAAGAAAAAGCCGTCTATGAGTTTCTTAACGGCACTTTCACTATCTTTAAAAAACCTTTCTACAAAAAAAGCAAGAACGATATTAACTTCGTTTGCAGGCTCTATCGGTATAATAGGTATTTCACTTATTTTGTCGCTATCTTCGGGCTTTTCTACCTATATAGATAACGTTCAAAGAGATACCCTTTCTAACTACCCTCTTTCCATCACGAAAACCACGATGAGCGTAGAAAGTTTTGCAACGTCATTCTTAGAATCTAACGTGGGCGACCTTGGCGAAAAATTCCCCGAAGGCGATCAAATTAAACCAAATCAAATGATCGGCGGAATGCTTTCTTCACTTTCCAAAACCTACGGTACTAACGACCTTGTTTCATTCAAAAAATATATAGACGAAAATTCTGCGCTATTTGAAGATAGCGATAAAATAAGTGCTATTTCCTATGCTTATAATTTTAAATTCGATATCTACCAAGCAGAAGGCAACGCTTATAGAAAAGTTAACTATATAGGGCCTATGCAAAACTATATGCCCGACGATATGCCCCCGATGGTAGAAGCGGCGTTTGCTCAAGCGTATACTCCCTTTAAAAATATGATGGAATCAAGCGGTACGTGGGGCGAACTTATAGGCAATAACGATCTTATTAAACTTCAATACGATAAACTTGCAGGCGAATGGCCCACGCAAGAAGCGGTTGCCGAAGGCGAAGCATGGCCATTAGTTTTAGTGGTAGACCAGTATAACCGCATTCCCGACTACGCCCTTTACATGATGGGCTTGCTTTCAGATAAAGAAGTGCGTTATATCTTTGCCGAAATGGTTTACAAAATGGTTGATAACTTAAACGAAACCAACGAAGCGCAAACCAAACTGGATGAACAGTTTGGCGCAGACTTTAAGCCCTACTCTAATCCCATTACTTTTGGCACTTTAATAGGCAAAGAATACAACATCTTATTAAGCGGCGATTACTATAAAGGTACGCCCACAGCCGAATTAGATGCATCTGGCGTACCCTATAACACATATTCTCGCCAAGGCGAAAATAGCGAATGGGTTAAAGACCGCCTTGATAATCATTCGGTAAAAGTTAAAATTTCCGCAATCGTGCGTTTAAAAGAAGGCACGGCAGGCGGGGCTCTTTCGCAAAGCCTTTACTATACTCCAGCTTTTTCAGAATATCTTATAGATAGAACTCAATCCCTGCCCATCGTTAGCGACCAGTTGAAATATAATTCAGAAGATAACGGATCAGATGGGCTTGCAATCTTCAGTACCATTCCCAAAGGTGGAGTTAACTGGATGGTTACGGCAGATACAAACGATTCAAATCATCTTTCTTCCGTATACTCTGCTATCGGTATGGTAGATAAAAATAATCCTTTAAATATTTCAATCTACCCCACTTCTTTCGAAAATAAAGATTACGTTATTCAACTTATCAACGACTACAATAGGGTGCAAACCGAAGACGCTAAGAAAATTCAATACACCGATTATATCGGCATGATGATGAGTTCTATTACAGATATTATAGACGCGATCACTTACGTTTTAATTGCTTTCGTTTCTATTTCATTAATCGTTTCTTCAATTATGATAGGCGTTATAACCTATATTTCAGTTTTAGAAAGAACTAAGGAAATAGGCGTTCTTCGTGCAATGGGCGCATCTAAAAAAGATATTGCGCGCGTGTTCAATGCAGAAACGGTTATTATCGGTTTCATTTCAGGTATGCTTGGTATAGGCGTTACGATCTTGCTAAATATCCCCATAAGTTTAATTATAGAACTTCTTGCGGGCATACCGGGAGTTTCCGCACTTCCCGTATCGGGCGCAATTACCTTGGTTATCATAAGCGTTCTTTTAACGCTTATTGCCGGAATAATTCCTTCGGGCATGGCTTCAAAAAAAGACCCTGTTATTGCTTTACGAAGCGAATAAAAGTGCGGTTTATCGCTTTATAGCCCCATTTGTTGAATTTATACGCAACAATTATTCAACTTAAAAAAACAATTTAAAACAATAATAAAAGAGTAAACGAACCAAGTTTTTACTTGCAAGTTTACTCTTTTTATTTATCTATTATTTTTCTATTTAAAGATAATTTTTTTCCTTTAATTATTGTTTTAAAAACTGCGTAACACCGCTTGCAAAAAGTAAATCGTAAGCCGTGGGTTTACCGTTTATATATGGGGCTAAATACAACGCCTTTGCGCGCTGTTTAGAACTGTAATGTTCAACCGAATACTTTCTTCCGCCGTATTCTTTTTTTAGCGCAAGACTTTCGCTTTCAATTTTTGAAAGAAGTTGATCTACAACTGGCAAAAATTTACCCTTGGCTATAATTTTTTCTTTTATTTCATCAACTTTAGTTAGGTCGTTAAAAAAATATGGCAAAGAAGATAGATGCTTTTGATAGTCAAACTTAAACAGTCCTTTAATCTCTTCTTCTTCCAAAACGCGTCCCGGTAAATTTATAAGAAAGTTGCATTCGTTAGAAAAATATAGTTTATATAGCCTTAAAGTCATTTTATAAAGAAGGTACTCCCTTTCCCCTTTTAGTGAAAGATTTTGCATTCTATATAATATCTTACCCGCTAAAAAAGGAATATTTCCTACCCCTGATTTTTGCTCTGCCACACTTCCTTTTAAAAGGGCGATGCAAAGTAAATACAAATATCTTTTAGTTAGGTATTCTTCTGCACATAAAATACTTTCATCAAGTAATTTTTGTGCTTCATTATCAACTAAAAGCCCGCCTATAACTTCGTTAGCAAGCATTTCGGCGCTAATTATCTGCCTTGAATAAATCATTCTTAAAGCATCCGTCGTTTTATTTCGCGAACATAAAGAAAGAAGTTTTTCACACAAAACAAGCGCACAGTTTTCCCCGCCGCACATAAGGGCAAAAAACTCGCAAAAATCAAAATCTAAGGGAATAAAAACAACTTTAACGTTTTTGTTCTTATAATACTCACACGCAAAAAGAGCAAAATTTTGGTTTGCGATAACTATTATTTCATCTGCCTTTTGCACGCTTTCAAAAAGCTTGGGTAAAACCGAGTGATATTCGCAATCTTGCTCAACGCAAAAACTTACCACTTTTGCACGTAAACTCAATTCGTCCTTTATCTTTTTTCCAACAGTAAACCAGCCTAAATCTTCACATAAAATAACCGCGTTAAAGCAACCGGTATTTTGCAAGTAATAGTCTACCCCTTTGGCGATAAGTTTTTGATTAGATATAAAACTTGCGGTAGAGTTTTCCACCGCAAGTGCAAATTTATTTTCCATATTTTCCTACCGATCTACCTATTTGGGCAAACATTGCAAGTCTCATATTAAAATCGGGGCATTTTTCTTCACTCTTTTGACTAAAGAATCCGTCCTCCTTAACCGATTTCATACTGGTAACGCTACCTAATATAGCGTATGCGCTAAGTTCAAGATATTCACGGCAAGCACCGGGCGCGTAACTATCGAAACGGTTTCTGGGATATTCGGTTTTTACCGTATAAATAGCAAGCATTTCTTTCTTCTTTAAAACTTCGGTAAACGCAACAACTATATCTTCATTTAAATTAAGCGCAGAAATACAAACTGCGTTAAACCCTTCCGCTTTAAGCTCGTCTACCATTTTAGAAAAATCTTTTAGCGTTTTTTCGGTATCCGTTTGATTTTTAAGCCAGTTGTTCGGCGAAGTATATTCGTAAGCAATAGCTATTCCGTGTTTATTTGCAATTTCTAAATATTCGCTAAATTCAGGTGGAGTTAATCCCCCGTCGATTTGGCTAAAATTATGGCGAAGCGCAGAAATTAAATCGTATACGTAAAAGGGATTGTTAGCGTCACAAAGCAAATTATACTCTTGTTCTTCAATATCTAAACAGAGATTAGTTCTTAAAATTTCTGCAAGGGCTCTTCCGCGACCAAATTTTTCTATCAGTTTTAAAGCTGTTGCCATAAATAAATGCTTCAAGGTTAAAGTAGTGCCCTTTTTCACCTTGACAAAACTTAAAACTTCCTTATTAAAGTCAATATAAAAATCTAATTTTTTAAGTTTTTTGTTTATCTTATCGCAAACGTTTTTAACTCTTGTAATACAAACTTCCCTAAAAGAGGCAAGTTTGGGCATAAACTCTTCAATCGATTCGGGGGTAAGCCCGTAAAAAGCAACCAAACATTCTTTACCGTTTTTGCGCCTTAAAGTAACTTCAAATCCGCTAAAGCGTGAAATTTCAAGCAGATCGCAAGCGTATGCAAATTCTTCTTTACCAGTAAGCGTGCCGTAATCGCAATCGCAAGCGACTTTAATACCGCTTTTATAAGCCATATACGCAGCAAGCGTTGCAGAATATGGCGAAAAAGAATTGTTAGTGTGAATGTTTAAATTTACTTCATGAAGGTTTTTATCGGGAACAAGAAGATTATCACTTTGCTCTCTTTTTTTAAGTTTTGCCAAACTAGACTTTCTTACAAAAGCAAATTTCGCGTTAAGTTTTTCAATTAATTTTTCGTTTTGCATAAACTATACCTTGTAAAGAATAACTTTTTTGCACGTTTTATGAATATTTATGCTACTATTTTAACCTAAAACACAACAATTGTCAATGCATTTGTTAAAAATTAACCGCTTTTGCCCCTTTTTTGGGATATTTTTTCAAAAAAACCAAAATTTTTTTTCAAAAACACTTGTAAAATGCTGAATTTATGGTATAATATAGTTAAGCTTAATAAGCAATATATTAATCGGAGGCTATAAAATGAACAAAAGTGAATTTATAAGAGCATATGCAGACAAGTTGGGTGTTACTATTAAAGAAGCAGAAACTAATTTTCAAGCCCTTGTTGATACTTTAACTGATTCTTTAAAGAAAGGCGAATATATTCATATTTCTGGCTTTGCTACTTTTGAAGTAAAAGAAAAATCAGCAAGAGACGGTGTTAACCCCAAAACGGGCGAAAAGATCGAAATCGAAGCTTGCAAAGCACCTACCGTTAAATTTAGTAAAGCATACAAAGAAATTTTTAATTAATCAATTAAATAATTTTTTACGCGATCAAATTTGGTCGCGTTTTTTATTTTTAAAGAATTTATTAAGATAGCAAATAAATTATTAAATTTCTTAGCGTTTGTTTTTTACCACCTATCTTGCATGCAGCAAAAATATAAAACTAACAAACGTAATTACCTTTGTTATCATTCTTCTAAATAACAGGCGGTTTTGTTTACAAACGATATTTTAATAATTTCATTTTTTATTTACATAAGTAATCAAGTGTTTTTTATTAACAAAAGTAGGGCAATAGGTCGATTAAACGGCAATTCTACTCGCGGGAGAGTTAATTTTTTTAACTCTACCGAAAAGTTTTTATTCGTATAACCCAAGCAAAGAAAAAAGGATGACTTTTTTTTGTAGCGGTGTTACAATATGTGCAAATAAAAATTTTACTATTCGGAGAAGAATTTTATTATGACGAAATTTATTTTAAGTTGTTGTTCTACAGTTGATTTATCGCCTACAAAACTTGAAAAACGTAATATTAGTTGGACTGCTTTTTCTTATTTTTTAGACGATAAGGAAATGAAAGACGACATGTTTCAAACCTTATCTAGCAAAGAATTTTACCAAAAAATGACTGATGGCGCAAGCACTAAAACTTCACAGATTAACGCCGAAGGTTATTACAACTACTTTGAACCCTTTGCAAAACAAAACCAGGCGGTTGTTCATCTTTGTTTATCTTCGGGGCTTTCGGGTTCTTTTAATAGTGCTAAAATAGCGGTTAGCGAACTTAAAGAAAAATATCCCAACTTTGAAATTTACTTGGTAGATTCTCTTTGTGCATCAGGCGGATTTGGTCTTCTTGTAGATTTAGTTGCCGATAAACGCGACCAAGGCTTTACCGCAAAACAAGCTTATGAATACGCAGAAGAAATAAAACTAAATATTCATTTAGATTTTTATTCTACCGACTTAACTTTCTACGTAAGGGGTGGAAGAATTTCAAAAGCATCAGGCTTTTTCGGCTCGATTTTAAAAATATGTCCCGTAATGGATATGAACAGCGAAGGCAAACTTATTGTAAGACATAAGGCAAGAGGGCGCGCTATGGCACGCGAACGCGTTCTATCTACAATGGTAGAAAACTGTATTAACGGCAAGGATTACGACGGTAAATGCTTTATTTGCCATTCTGACTGCGAAGAAGAAGCAAAAAGGCTTACTGCTTTAATAGAAAGCAATTTCGATAACTTGCAAGGTCAAATAGAAGTATATTCTATCGGCCCAACGATAGGCTCTCATTCAGGCCCGGGTACGGTTGCCCTTTTCTACGTTGGCAGTAAAAGAACGATTTAGTTAACAATATTCCCTATTTTTGTATCCTTTGGGCGGTGAAATTTCACCGCCCTATTCATTTATTTTAAAATATAAATAAAAAAGGCGTTATTATGCTTGCAAATGTTGCAAAAATATAATATACTACACGTATAAAATTTTATTATTTTACGGAGGCGTAGCCCAGTTGGTCAGAGCGCTTGCTTGACATGCAAGAGGTCGATAGTTCGAGCCTATTCGTCTCCACCAAAAAGAAAAGTCGCGCAAGCGGCTTTTTCTTTTTGTACTCTTCACTCTTCTCTTTTCACTTTTCACTTTTCTCTAAATCCCCCGCGCGACTTTTCCAGAGAAGAGATAAAAAAGAAGAGAGAAAAGAAAAGGTAGCTTTTCTCCCCTTGTTCGAAAAGCATTGATTTTTAGTTAAAAATGTGATATACTGATTTCAAAGAGAGGTGAAGACAATGAATAGCCCATTACTTGAAAAATCTATGGATTTCGCTACTCAGATTGTACTTTTCTACGAGGAATTTTCCAAAACCAAAAAGGATACGACAATTGCGAAACAGTTGCTCCGTTCTGCTACAAGTGTAGGTGCAAACATCAATGAAGCCATTTACGGAAACAGTAAAGCGGACTTTATCTCAAAATTACATATTTCTCTCAAAGAAACAGGCGAGAGCATTTATTGGTTGACCTTGTTAAAACGAACAAATTTGATAGCATACGATTTTGATAAGTTGCTTTCGTTAGCCGAAGAAATTAAACGAATGCTGGTTGCTTCGCTTAATACAGCCAAATCTACTCAAGAAAATAAATGAAAATACTATATACCGCATTTAAGGGAAAGAATAACACTTCGTATCAAGTAGCAAGCTGTTTAAATGGAGCTGTGTTACTTTTAACCAATTCTTTCCATGGATTGGAAAGAGATATAAATACTGCTGTCGGAAATTATGATGTTGTTTATATGTTGGGCGTTGATAAGTCACTAAAAAACAAAATCAAAATTGAAACTTGCGCAGAATACAATGGAGAACGGATTTTTACAACGTTTAATATATCGGAATTAGAAAAAAGAATTGCGGATAAACTGTCTTATTCTATTTCAGATTGTCCTACCAAATATTTGTGTAATGCCGCATTTTACCATATGTTAAAGAAAAATAAAAACACGATTTTTATACATATTCCTTCAATATCCGGAATGAATAATTGTTTGAAAGAATCTATAATTGAACTTTTAAATTAAGCATTTGATTTTTCAAAACTCGCGAGAGTTCAAATCCATATCAAAACAACGGAAAATATCTTTTTTATCGCATCTCCACCAAAAAAACGACAAGATCAAACTTGTCGTTTTTTTTATCAAACCTATATGCAAAAGATTTCATCTAAGCGCGCTTGAATTTAACTTAATAACCTCTCTTTATACCAAAACGAAAACATAAAAACGGCTTTTTTAAATCTATTAAAAAACAAAGATAAATAAAGGCTATAATCTATCTATAACGCATTTTTTAATTGACAATTTTTACCAAATGAACTAAAATATAATAACGGAAAACAAAAAAAATTTATCTTATTTTTCTTTTTATATTATAAGGAGAGCACTCACATGAAAATTACCTTTATGGGCGCGGGAAGCACGGTATTTGCTAAAAACGTGCTTGGTGATATTTTAGTCACACCCACCCTTTCGCAAGATTTAACAATTTCTTTATACGATATAGATAAAGATAGATTAGAAGAATCCTACCTTCTTATAACCAAAATCAACGAAAAGTACAACGATTCAAAAGCGCTTGTTGAAAAATATTTAGGTGTAGAAAACCGTAAAGACGCATTGCGCGGAGCGCGTTTTGTAATTAATGCAATTCAAGTTGGCGGATACGAACCCTGCACGGTTATTGATTTTGAAATTCCTAAAAAATACGGTTTACTCCAAACCATAGCAGATACTTTAGGTATAGGCGGTATTTTCCGTGGATTACGCACTATAAAGGTATTAAAAGAATTTGCTAACGATATAGAAGAAGTTTGCCCAAACGCACTACTTTTAAATTATACTAACCCCATGGCAATTCTTACCGGTTATATGCTACGCTATACCAACGTTAACACCGTAGGGCTATGCCATAGTGTTCAAGTATGCTCTCGCGGATTATTAGACCATATCGGCATGAAGGACGTTGAAATAGGAAAAGAACTTATTGCCGGCATCAACCACATGGGTTGGCTTTTAGAAATCACCGATAAAGACGGCAACGACCTTTACCCAGAAATTAAACGCCTTGCCAAGAAGATGAACGCCGAAGAAAAACATTGGGATATGGTTCGCTTCGACTATATAGACAAGTTGGGATATTACTGCACCGAAAGTTCAGAACATAACGCAGAATACAACGCTTTCTATATTAAGTCTAAATACCCCGAATTAATAGATAAATTCAATATTCCCTTAGACGAATATCCACGCCGTTGCGTTAATCAAATCGAAGGTTGGGCAAAGCAAAAACAAGAACTTTTGGGCGTTAACGGAAACGTTGAACACACGCGCTCTGCAGAATACGCATCACGCATTATAGAATCTATCGTTACAAACACCCCCTATAAAATCGGTGGTAACGTTCTTAATAAAGGACTTATTGAAAACCTGCCAAGCGATGCTTGCGTAGAAGTTCCCTGCCTTGTAGACGGATACGGAATTCATCCTTCCCGAATCGGCAGACTTCCCGTTCAATGCGCTGCTATGAATATGACGAATATCAACTGCCAACTTCTTACCATTGAAGCGGCGGCTACTGGTAAAAAGGAACATATTTATCAAGCAGCTATGTTAGATCCGCATACCGGAAGCGAACTTTCTATAGATCAAATTATCTCTATGTGCGACGAATTAATCAAAGCGCACGAAGATGCAGGATTTCCCGTTCTATAATCAATAAAACAATCTACTATAAAACCCGCGTTTATTAAAAAACGCGGGTTTTTCTTTATTCTTTATATTCGGTTAATCGTGTTATAGCGCAACTTTAGTTAAGATATTCGCCAAAAACTGCCACAGGTGATTGTGCATATATAAGCGAAAAATCATATGAAAAAACTTGTGGGTAATCGGTGGGAGAAATCGTGTTGTTTTTACTGCCAAACTTTTCGCCCCAACCGTTGTAATAGTTCAAATATTCTTGGAAATCGTAATAGTGGTTATAGGTATAAAATACGTATTTATCTTCGTAATCAGTAAGAAGTTTTCCTGCTTCTAAACGAGCGTAAACGAGACGGCAAGCACCCCTTGTAATTCTTACCCCGTTATTATACCCAACAGAACCTATATCCATTTCGTAATACTGATAAGTTCCACCACAACCGCTTATGTTGGGAAGTTCGGGTTCGTAGGGATAACGTGAAGTATCGCCTATGAATTGAGAGTGGTTTGCCCTTAAGTATTTACCCCAACGGCTTGTTGAAGGAGATGGCTTTTTATTTGATACGTAATTTGCGGGAATTTCCCCAAAAGCGAACATATAAGCGGCAACTTCTTCTAACGTTATATACGCGCCACCTTTAAATATCTTCATTTGAATTTCGCCGTATTGATTGTAAACGTAATAGGTATTGCCATCTTTAGAATACTGCATTCTATTGTTCTTTACATACATATCTGCGCTTATAGGTCGATTATCGGCTATTACGGGCGCAACGTCTAGCACTTCTATACTGCCTGACATAAAGTTATGTAACGTTCTATAGTAACTATCTAAATAACTTGTTGCGGGAGTATAATTTGCGTAAAATTCCGCTTGAGTGACGTTTTCGTAAGGATCTGATAAAAGCACCGGCTCTACGGCGATTACGTATAACTGGTCTGATTTATCGCCTGCAATTACACTTACAATAGTTTCTCCTTCAAATAAAGCAGTTAAAACCCCGTCTGAAGTAATTCTTATACAGTCCGAAGTGCTTTCAAAAAGAACGTCTCCGTAATAATCCCCTTCAATTTCGTATTCAAGAGTAAGGGTTTCGCCAACTTCTATTTCTATTTCTTCACCCATAGTAAAGTAGATTTCGTGTTGCAAAATTGCACTACTGCTATCTTCTATCGAAGAACTATCAAAAATTGAACTATCTGGGGTAGAACTATCGGTAACCGAACTATCTGGGATAGAACTATCAAAAGTAGAAGAACTACTTGAAGTATGAGAAGAAGTAGGTCCTGTTACGAAGGAGACTTCGCACCCCCATAATGCAGTTAACGCAAGAATTAAGCATAATAATAACGCGCAAGATTTTTTCATTTGTTACTCCCAAAAAAAAGATAATATACAGTTTTTACGTATAATGGAAAAGATCTATTTTAAAATTTAAAAATCTGTATCTTCTTATATTTTAATATAAATCTATCTTTTTAGCAAGTTATTTATGCATATAAAATGTATTCTATTATTTTTATTTTTTTCGCGATTGCGCTTTGTAATATTATTAAAATATGTTAAAATTTAGGTATGAAAGTTTTTATTGCATCAGACTTACACGGGTCTTTTTATTACGTTAATCAACTAATTGAACAATTTAACAGCCAAAAAGGTGATTTATTAATTTTACTTGGGGATATTTTATACCACGGCCCAAGAAACGACCTTCCAAAAGACTACGCACCTAAAAAAGTAATTGAACTTTTAAACCAAATTGCAGATAAAATAGTATGCGTAAAAGGTAATTGCGACGCGGA
This sequence comes from Christensenellaceae bacterium, assembly GCA_045596285.1. Classification (GTDB taxonomy): domain Bacteria; phylum Bacillota; class Clostridia; order Christensenellales; family Borkfalkiaceae; genus HGM11416. Next base: position 13,778 of record JAZOCA010000137.1, read on the forward strand.
AGTAGACGATATGGTTTTAAAATTCGACCTTGCTAACGATTACAAATCGCTAACCGTAAACGGCACTACTCTTCATCTAACACACGGGCATAAATACAACCCTAACGCCCCCGTTCCTTTTGCAAAGCAGGGAGAAGTAGTTTTGTTTGGTCACAGTCATATCCCCTGCGACTGCATTGTAAACGAAGTTAGGTATTTAAACCCCGGCTCTGTTTCTATACCAAAAGAAAATAGTTCCCACGGATATATTTTATTAGAAGGTAATTCATTTACCTTTAAGTCCTTATAAAAAAACAAAAATAGGCTATTAACCGACCTATAGCCATACTTTTACATCATAAACGGGCAACGAATAACCTTTATTTTATAGGCTCTGTCACAACAAGTGACTGATAAAATACGCTTTATCTACGGCGTAATAGTTCGTTATTTATAAATTTTTGCAATTCCTACGTACGACAAGTACGCCCCCTTGCAAAAATTCACAAAATGCCTGCTCTTACTTGTATATAAACCGTATTTTAGGCTTAATATAAGGTATTTTATTAATTTTAAAGAATCAGTCATTGTTTGTGACATCGCCATTTTATAAAACGTTAGCCCCTATATCACATATCATAAAAAACAAAAACCCCGCCCGCTAAATTAATAGCGAACGGAGTTTTTTTACTTATTAGTTAAATTTATCTAATATTAGATAACGGTAGGTACGAAGAAGTATACTACGAAAAGTAATGAAATAACGATAGTTACAACTGAAACCTCCCAAACGGGTTTTTCGCCCTTCTTGCTTACAGCATATCTAACTACGTCTACAACGTAAGCAAGTACGCTTATAATAACGTAAGAAAGAATTGCCATACCGATACCCTTAGTGATTGAATAACCTAAAGGCATAATAGCGATTGCAAGGAATGCGGGAACTGCGGTGCGAATATCGCTAAAGTCTATATCTTTAACGCCCTTGAGCATAAGAACACCAACGTAAACGAGCGCAGAAGCAGCTGCAGCGCTGGGGATCATAGCGAATAAAGGAAGTAAGAATATAGCAAGTAAGAACATAATTGCAGTAACAAGTGCGGTTAAACCAGTTTTACCGCCTGCAGCGATACCAGAACCAGATTCTACGAAAGTAGTAACGGTTGAAGTACCCATAATAGCGCCGGCACAAGTTGCAATTGAATCTGCATACATAATTTTATCGTAGTTAATGGGAACACCCTTTTCGTCCATAAGACCTGCAGCTGAACAACAACCAACGCAAGTACCCATAGTATCGAACATATCAATCATACTCATAGTGATAACGAGCATGATTACGGTAAATAAAGAACCTTCGGGGAATTTAAAGCCTTCTGTAAAAGCAATAGCAAATACGCTATTTTCGCCTGCAAAGTAGTTAGCGAAGTTTTCCCAGAACTTCCAAGTAATACCGTCTACACCACCGGCAACTACTTTTAAGTTAGTAACGCCAAGAGGAATACCTAAGATGGTTGCTGCAAGTATACCAAAAATAACTGCGCCTTTAACGTTAAGACGAGAAAGAATTGCTATAACTATAAGACCAAACAACATTATTAATGCGTTAGCGGGGGTTGCAACGCTATTTGCCGCCCAGTTTATTACTTGTTCACCCCAGTTAGTAAAGTCAATAACGCCAACTTGAGTGTAGCCGTTAGTAATGATGAAACCAGAGTTTTGGAAACCGATATAAGCAATAAATAAACCGATACCAACGGGGATTGCTCTTCTAATACCTTCGGGAATACCTTCGAATATCAATTGACGAAGTGATTTACCCTTGATAGAAACAACTGATAAGAGCAAGAATATTACACCTGAAATCAATACCATGAGCATTGCGTTGCCAAGTGAGAATGAATAGGTGTAAGCATAGAAGCCTAAACCACCGCCGATAATTGAGCCAACAAGTGAGTTAAGTCCCATACCGGGTGCTTGCGCTAAAGGTAATTTAGCAAGGAAAGCCATTAAAAGCGTACCTATAATAGCGCCGAATGCGGTAGACATAAATACCGCCGTCCATCTGGGATCAGCCGTGCCTGCATAGAAAAATTGGTTGGGGTTTACCGTTAGAATGTAGCACATTGCAAGGAAGGTTACTATACCTGCAACGATTTCCGTTCTAAAGGTGCTTCCGCGTTTGGTGATTCCGAAGTAACCATCAATACGTCCACCTAAGGTTCTGGGCGCAGCTACTTCGGGAGTAGAAACGTTTTTCATTTCTTCGCTCATAAAACATCTCCTAAAAAAATTTTTTAATAAACGGCAAAGCCGTATTACCCTAATTAAGATGAGTTACAGTACCCTTTAAAGGTAAAATAAAAACAAAAAACACCGCTTACGCAGTGCCGAACTAAAATATAAAGAAATGATGACCGAAAAAACAAAAAGCAAAATACAGGCATAAAAATACCCGCTTTTTGCTTTTCTCGCCCTAAAAAAGAAAAAACTCCCCCTTAAAGCAAATAAAGCCACCGATAGTCAAAGCGATAGGCGCTTTGGTAGAGACTCTGAAACCATTTCTTTCACATTATATCGGCATATTTAATTTTAACTTGTGTTTTAGCCCGCTAAAAAAGCAAGCGCAAACAAAAAAGATATTCCTATTTTATCA
>JAZOCA010000138.1:0-2424 GCA_045596285.1 Christensenellaceae bacterium
CCCTTCTCCTCTTCTTTTTTTTTCCCCTTTTTTTTTTTTTTTTTTTTTTTTCCCTATCTCCTCATCCACCACTAACGTGGTCCCCCTTCCCCCACTGGGGAAGGCTTTTTTCCACTCACCGGTAAACCTCTACTGAACCACGCGACTATCGCGTGGTTTTTCTTTATATCAAAAAAGAGCCTTGTAAATCAACAAGGCTCTTTTCTTTTTATTTGTTTTCAATTTAATTCTTCTATCCTTATATACCCTACCTAAATACTATCTTTTTACCATAAAAAAACCGCCTATAGCACGATTATCGGCACTTTCAAGTTTTTATCGCTATAAAACGATCTATCATTTAAAACTTAATAAGCAAATTAAAAAAGCCAAGTAGATTTTCTCTGCTTGGCTTTTTTATCACATTATAATGTTAGGTATTAAAAAAAATACAATTTGGTAAATTTTTGCTTTTAGCAAACTCAAAACAATGGTTTTCAACTTCAATAATCACAAAAAAGTAACCCTATAGGTCGATTATCCCCACTTTCAGCTTCTTAACACGAATAAATATTTAAAAACAAAATACATATTTCAAGCACAAAAAAAGAAGCACTTGATAATTCCTTTTTCTAACACTTACAAAATAGCTGTCGGTTCGTTAAATTATATCCCCTTAAAACAAAGTTTTTACGTCGATATATTTTATTCATCTTTCTTCTACACATTATAATTTCAACAGGCGCTTTGCATTATCGTAAAATATCTTTTGTTTTTCTTCGGGCGTTATCAAATCATCCAACAACACTCCGCCTACATACATAGCGGGATTGCAGGTTGGATAATCAGAACCAAACAATATTTTATCCACACCTATTTCATCAATCAAACGGCGTAACATCCCGTAACGAAACATACCATACCCCGATAAATCCACGTAGTAATGTTCACTTAATTTTGCTCGCGCAATATGGCGCATCAAATCGCCGTATTCTCCAGGATGTGCCGCTACAAACAAGGTATCTTTATGACGTTTTACCATCTCATCCATTTCGTCGTTGCCCATAGAATGAATACTAACTATCATATTATGCTCGGTAGCGCAATCTAAAATTTCATCCAAACATTTATGTGCATAGCCTTGATAATGGTGGATATACGGTACAAGTTCCCCTAAAATTTTCATCCCAAAGCCCGACATCTTTTCAATTTCTTTTATCGATTCTATTTTGTAATCGGGATGAATATGAAAACCGGGGATATAAAATCCTTGATAGTAGTTTGCCAAAGCAATCGCCATTTTGTTGTTTTCTTGTATTCTATCCCAGATACTTTCGCCGTCTTTTAACGGTTCGACGGAAATTACTGAACCGCAAATATGGCAAACGCCCAACTTTTCAAACGTTTTGCGCGTTATATTAGCGTCCATAGGAAAAAAATCTTTATGGTTGCAAATATTTTCCTCTTTTTTAATAAAAGGGTGTGTGTGAAAATCTATAATTTGATATTTCATTATTTTTTTTCCTTTTTTATTCCTTCCTTTTATTCTTTGCATATACATTATACCATACACTTCAATTTTTTCAAATTATTTTGTTGCGCCAAAATCGATAATTTCAGTTCAAGCCCTATAGGTTCTAAAAAATTGCAAAAAAACAGCTATAAATCGCATCATTTTTGCCAAATTGTTATTAGCTTTTAAATTATAAAAAGTGCTCATATAGGTCGATTAACCGCACTTTTGCTAATCTTGCCTAAGATTCTGCTTTTCGTGATCGCAAGAATTATTCTTTGTTTTAATGCAAAAAAAAGACACACGTTATTGTGTGTCTTTTTTTGTGTCTCCACAATCCAATCCTAAACCGAACACAGCAAAATCCCTAATAAAACCTATGATTTTGCATTTTAAGATTTATGATTTTTATAAAATTTACAATAAAAAAGCCTTACAATCGAACACTTTTCGTTCATATTTGTAAGGCTCTTCATGAGTATTCTTTAGAATGAGTCTGATATTTTGTTTAAATATTGAGAAGTAAAAGGATCACTTCTTTCTTCGTCATAAACAAACTTCCCTTTAAAAATATATTTTCTTAAAAATCCTGTTTCATCCACTTCAAATACTATTCTTTTCTTAGTAGTAGATTCTTCAATTGGCTTACCATCAAATTCTTTTACTGCATTTAAGTTTTCTTGTTTAATACAAGAATCCGAAACAAAAATATTTCTCCAGCCATTTTTTGTTTTGTTAAATTGAACCATCCAAACAACCCACTCATCATCATAAGGCCATGCACTTCTCCTCCATGATTTATAGTTAGTGCCAAATGCCTTATTTAAAAATTCAGCATGAGTTTTTGCATAAATAAATTCTCCACTTTTCATAATTATTTCTCCTTTTTGAATGTTTTTTGTAGTTTCATTAAAAATAGTTTTAGATGAAAT
>JAZOCA010000139.1:0-15692 GCA_045596285.1 Christensenellaceae bacterium
CTAAAACTGCATAAAACTTAAGGAGAAAATTATGAAAATCGCGCTTATTGCACACGATAAAAAGAAAAATGAAATAATTGAACTTGCAAAACAATACAAAGACGTTCTTGCAAAACACGATCTTTGCGCAACCGGGACTACCGGAACTTTAATAATGGGCGAAACGGGATTAACCATACAGCGCATGAAAAGCGGTCCGCTTGGGGGCGATCAACAAATCGGCGCTATGCTTGCAGACGGCAAATTAGACCTAATTATTTTCTTGCGCGATCCTTTAACCGCACAACCCCACGAGCCGGACGTTTCTGCTCTACTTCGTTTATGCGACGTTCAGGCTATTCCCCTTGCAACGAATAAAACCAGCGCAATTATTATGCTTGAAGCATTAAAGAATAAAATTTATTTTAATTGATTATTACCCTTATACCAAGTAAAAGATTTCGACTATTTTTGTTTTTTTAGCCCTAATATAGGCGGATTCTTCACTAAAAAGCCCGCCTATAGGTCGATTATCGTTGATTTTAATATTTTATTATAAACATAAAAAGCACCCTTTTTTATTTAAGGATGCTTTTTTTTACTTGTTAACTTTTTTTAATTACGTATACTCTTTTTTTTACCATATATAATTCTGCTAATCGCAACATAAACAAACTTTACAGCATAAATATGCGTTTTATCGCGCTATAGGCACACTTTTTTAAAATTATAGCCTATATGTTTTAACAATAGAAGAAATTTCACTATCGTAATACTTTTTATCTGGCGTCGTTACGTAATATTCTTGTTTTTCTTCATCAAAACCGGCATCTTCACACATAGTATAATCCATTTCTCCGTTATTTAAATAGATAATAACTATTTGTCCTATATGAACGCCGTATTTGTTTTCGCGCCCGATAACGAACTTATCGTATCCTTCTTTATCGCTTTGTTCTTGCGTAATAATAGCCATTCCTAAAGAAGTAAGTTCTTTAGCGGTTGTTAATCCGCTTTCTAAATAAATGGTCTTTAACTTATTAATGCCTCTATTTGTTAAATAGTCGCGTAAAAATTTAAAGTTAGAAAGAACAAAGACTTCGGGCTCTACAAACATAAAACAATCAACGTCGTATTTAAAGCGTTTACTTTTAATCTCTATGTATTTAAGGTAATCAAGCCCGTAAAAAGCGTACTCGTCAAGTTCTTTTAGTTTTGAACCTATAACGACCTTAGTGATGGTATCTGTTGCCGCGAACGCTTGCTTTGCTATTTTTCTAACGTTTGGCAGTACTACTTCTTTTATCGCCGTGCAAGCAAACGCCCTATGCCCGATTTCAACTGCCTTTTCTAAATTGATATTTGCTAAATTATTACATTCGTAAAAACAATCTTCTTCGTAAATCTTGACGCTTTCTAATCCAGTAACTTCATTTAAAGATCTACAATGAGTAAAAAAGGCAGGACTTAACTTCATAGGCTTTTTTGAAAGTTTAAAATGAAATTTTTGCAAGCCTTTACAATACGCGAACGCGCCACGCGCAGTATCTAAGTTTATTTTTCCGCTTAAGGTCATCTCGGTAATTAAGTCACAGTTTTCAAAACAGTAATCCTTTATAACTAGTTCGCTTTGTTTTTTTACTTCGATTACGTTTTCCTTGCCAACCATTCCTATTTTCTTTAAGTTGTGGCAATTTTCAAAGGCGTAACTATCAAAAAGTATGGGCTCTTTTTTAAAGGTAACGCTTTGTAGTTGGGTGCATCCCCTAAAAGCAAACGAGCCTAACTGATTTACGTTTAATTGTACGTCTTTTAAAGAAATACAGTCGTTAAACGCAAATTTGTATATAAAGTTACAGTCTATTTCACTTATATCAAGTGATTTACATTTAGAAAAAGCGTGATCTCTAATATAAACCAAATCACCGCCGTTTAGGTTAATACTTTTTAATTTATAGCAGTTAACGAAAGCGTATTCTTCTATCTCGTAAGTCCTTTGCGGTAAAATAACTTCTGAAAGTTTAAAAGAGTTTGCAAATGCACACTTATCTATATGCCTTAATGGTAGCATACTTCCATAATCGTTAGAAGTGGGATCGTTTACTTCGTAGTTGTTCTTTAAATGAATTTTTATAAAACCGTTATCCCTACACTCCGAAAGTTTACTGCTATTACCTGATGAAGAACCAAACTCACTTGTGAAAACAAAAACTTCTTCACCCTTAAGGTTCTCTATTTGTTCTTTTTTTCGTTGAATATTATCTTCATAAGAAAGGTAAAGCATTTTATCCGAAAACGCCTTGGTAAAATTATCTTCTAATTCCTGCGAAACAGCGTAACCTTGTTGCTTTAGTTCAAGCAACATACTTAATCCGCTTTTTACTTCAGCACCATCTTCTAAAGGTAGGTTAATACTAAAAAATTGTTTATTATTTTCTAATACGTATTCAATTTCTTTATTGCACGCTTTTGATAAAATAGAATTTTTAGAAAGGTAAAAAATTATCCCCTTACAATGGAATTTAGAAATATACATTTCTGCAACGTCTTCCCAGTTTTCGCCGATATGCATATCTGAATCATACCAAACGTTAACACCTTGATCTTCAAGCAAAAGAATATCTTTCATTACTTGCTTGTAATCTTTATGCGAATAGGAAACAAAATAATAGTCTTCTTTATACGCCCTTGGCAAAACTTCCTTATTTAAATCTGCAAAGGAATTTGAATTTTCTATTATTTGTATTTTTTGCTCTAAAGTATACATATTTTCTCCTTAGTATGCTTTGCATTGTTTTATCAGTAAGGGATATTGTTTGAAATTGCTAATAAATTATCACAAATATAGCGTTAATCGACCTATAGCGCGATTTTTATTCTTTTATAGTTTTTTTGAAACCAAATAATCCGTTAAGAATATCTGTTTTTTTAACGTGTTATCGTCATAAAAATTAATGATCTAATTCAACGAATACTCTTCCTTGAGTTTCTTCTACCGCTTCAATAATTATATAAACGGTTCTTCCACCTTCTACGTATCCGCCTACGTCTTCAACCGTCTCTCCTTCTTTAACGCGAACCAACTCTTCTTTTACACCATAAATATCATAATAAATTACGATTTCGCCTTTATCAACTTTTACAGAATAAGAGATATTTCCTTCTGCATTAACGTCTGTTTTTTTAATCTTAAACACCAACTGTCCTTGTTTAAGGGCGTAAAAAGATGCTTCACAACTGTGTGACGTTTGACTTCTAACAAGGCCTATTGCTTCAAAAGAACTTGTGTATCTATTGCAAGAACATTGAATAATTAAAAGTTGAATTATTATTACCCACAACAAAACTTTTTTCAAAATAACACATCTCCTAAATTCTTACTACTAAATTCATTATAACACACCACAACCTAAAAATCAAGACGTTAGAGTTATATATCTCAAACCACAAAAAATTAACTTTATCATCTACTATCAATGTTATAATATATGATTATTAGATGGTGTTTTTCAAAATTGCAAATTAAACTATAAAACGGGAAATTTAGCCTTAAAAAACCATGCTATAAGTCGATTAACGACTATTACATATAAATAAAGCTGATGATTTAAATCGACCATCAGCTTTTGTGCTTTTCTATTTACAAGAAACAAAGTCTTTATATTTTTAATATTGCTTTAAGGTAATCTTTTTGATTTTTTCTAAATCATATTTAGGTTGATGAGTTGCATCAAGTAAACCATTTACTTCTAATTGGACGTCGCTCACTTGAGTATAGCAAAAGCCTTGAAAATCAGGCATATTATAAATACCTGCTAAAAGATTACTATAGCGCAATAAAAATGCTTCCTCATTTTCAGCAGCGCAACCATATCCCCAATTATTGTCTTTACCATTTATTCCCATTGCAATACCGCCAAATTCCGAAAATAATACTGGCTGACCTTTATATGAGCAATTCTCACACATTAGTTTTCTACCCTGAGGATAAATTTCATTATATTTATCAGCTCTATACTTATTTGCAAATTGAGAGTTATCATAAGCATAATCATGAATAGAAATTATATCGGTTGCATCAATATTTTCCCATCCGTCATTAGTACTAACAAGCCTTGTATTATCAAATGCCTTAGTTAAATAATATAGCGAACGTGCAAAATCTTGTTGATTTTTATCATTTAAAATTTTTCTCGTGCCCCAGCTTTCATTTAATGGCACATAGCAAATAACTGAAGTAAAGTTTCGAGCGGCTGTGATAATTTCTTGCCATTCACTTGTTAAATGACTTATTTCATCAGCATTAAAATTATAAGCCGAAGGCATTTCGCACCAAGTCAAATAACCAAGCTCATCTGCTAAGTAATAAAAATAAGGATCTTCAAACTTTTGATGTTTTCTTGCTCCGTTAAACCCCATCTGCATGCAAAGTTCAATATCTTTCTTGATTGCGTCAACACTTGGAGGTGTTAAACCACCCTCTTCCCAATAACCTTGATCTAATATTAAACGCTGATATAATGGTCTGTTGTTTAAACAAATCTTACCACTTTCATCAACAGATATTTTCCTCATTCCGAAGCGAGTATGAGCGATATCTAAAGCTTCACCATTTGCATAAAGAATAAAATCCACGTTGAATAAATTAGGGCACTCTGGTGTCCAGAAACAAGTTTCGCATACAAAATCAAGTTCCATTAAATTAACTGAGTACCTAGTATATTTACCATCTAAAGAAAATCTGCAGTTTTTAATATTATTTCCTTGATAATGAACTTTAATTTCACATTCATCCGCAACATTATGTAATGTTTTCAACTCCCCATAAAATGAGAAATTATCAATATTAGGAATAATCGAATACGCACTTATACAATCTTTTTCAAAATATTCAACCCAAACACTTTGCCAAATCCCAGTATTTGGAGTATAAAAGCAAGAAAAAGCATTACCTGTCCAGCTTTGTTTACCGCGAGGAATAGTAGGATCGTAAGGATCATAGCATCTAATCACAACAACGTTTTCCTTGCCTCTTTTATATACATAATCGGTGATATCCACATTAAAAGGCGCAAAACCACCCTTATGGGTAATTACGTGATGCCCATTAACCCATACATCAGTTATATAGTCGCAACCATTAAAGCAAAGTAAAGCGTGCGTGTTATTGCCAAGATTTTTTAGCTTAAACGCTTTTTTATACCAAACAATTTCATGTTTTTCTTTAGTATTAATTCCACTTGCAGGATATTGATATGTAAATGGAACATTTATTTTTAAAGGCAATCCTCTTCTTCCGGTTGTATATCCTTGCTTAATTCCAACATTATCATCATCAAAAGCAAACTCCCATTCGCCATTTAAAGTAAACCATTCATCCCTTTTAAACTGAGGGCGCGGATATTCATTTCTTACAACTTGCATAATTTCTCCTTAAAAATATCTACTATTTTTTACAATTGAGTTACAAACAACCCATATTTTATAAACTCTTTATTTTGTCTATGCTTTTGATAATATATTCCCTATTTTTACTTTCAAAATAAGATGAGCGCCTTAAAATATAACCCTTTTTATTCACTGCTCTCACGATATTTTCAATATCCTCAAAGCTACCCTCAAGAATTTCAACCAGTTTATCAGCATCTAATATTTTTTGATAAACATCCATCCAATCAAAGAAAGTTTCCCTTCCACTATTAGCACCTGGAACCCATTGAACTGCAGTTAAACTCTTGATATCGAGTAAGTCGTCTAAGTTCTTAAGCTCACCAGTTCCATCTAAGTGAAAAATCGTTCTGCTAAGATTTACGGTATGCTTTTTAATGCTCTCATAAACAAATTCATTAAACATATCGTTTGAAAGCATATAAGTTATATCGCTTTGTATAACGTAGCTCTTTTTACTACTATATATACCAGACCAATCAGTATATCCGTAAGTTTCAGAATTTAAATCTTTTGCAAAGTCATCATAGAATTTTTGCCATAAAACATCTAATTTTTCAATGGCAAGTTTTACCGCATCTGGATTATCATACATTTCATAAAGCAGTTCTTCGCCAGGAAAAAATGTAGATAAAACGTCAGCAACCCCACCAAGGTCAGGCATAGAAAGTAAAACCCTACCTTCAAATCGTTCAGAACCCTTTTTAAATATTTCCTTAATTCTTCTAAAGACAAGATTATCGCCGTTATAAACTGGATTAAAGGTTGAAATATCTAATTTCTTACTGGGATGAAACCAAATGCCCGTTTGCCCGTTATTATTATCCATTTCGCATCCCAAAAAGGCAGCCACAACACCAGGGCCAAAGCAATCCATATTAAAATTTGGAAATGCATCACCAACAAACTCAAATTGGCTTAAATAATACTCTATAGAGTCTAAAACTTCATCAGCAGTAAAATTAAGATGAACATTATTTTGAGTTAATAGTGGTTTAGCAGGAACTTTACCACTCGGGGCATAAGATTTAATTACAGCCCCGATTACGGCATTTTCACTCCTTTTCTCCCACCAATCCTCGTAAGTCTTTTTAACTTTCTCCCAATCAGCGTTTGTAAAATGAATCATATCATACTCCTTGAATATAGCGACATTCTCAATCTATAATCAAAATTACTCTTTATACTTTACTATTTATATGGTAAACGGCAAAAAAACTTTTTGCCGTTACAGTTTAACTATTTTTAGAACATTTATGCAATAGGTCCAACTTTAAACCCAGAATACGTTGCAGCGCATGCTTCACTGTGAAGCCCAACTTTACCAGTTACGTACGGATCGTTAACGTCAGTATATTCTATTTGCAACTCACCGTCTACGTAAACACTCAGTTTATTACCGTTGGCAACGACTTTTAGAGTATGCACATCAAAAGGCGAAGTAGTAAACTTTTGCTTTTTAATATCTTCCGAATTAAAGTTATGTTTATTTAATCCTACGTAGCCGTTATGATCGATATACACGTAATAAGACTGATCGTTATAAGCAAATATTTGATGTTTTGCCCCACTATTTTCAGCAATGTTATTAACGCGAAGAAGCAATCCTGCCTTACCAACGCTATTCTTATCAAGTGCAATTTGAACTTCAACCGTATAATCGGACCATTTGTCGCTACCGTACACAATATTTGCTTGCTCTTGATTTGCAGTATTATCGTAGGATTTAATTTTACCGCCGATTGCGGTCCACTTACCGTCCATTTTAGTAAAGCCGTTTGCGCCTATGCTATCAACTTTACTTTCTGTAACGCTTTCAATAGGATATAGTCTAAACGAATTTATATCAATAGCCCCTTCTAACGCACAAAGAGTTAAAATATCGTGATAATTTCCAAGTGAAATATTTTTAATTACCGCTTGCGTATAAGTGCCGTTAGTAGAATCAAATTCAAAACCGCCGTATACTTTAGAATCGCTTGCAACAGCGCCAAGTATACCCTTACCGCTTGCGCGATAAGTAATAACTGCGTTAAAGGTACTGTTATCGCCAGCATTTACGCGATAACGCGCATATTCGCCATTCTTTAAGGCAACTGCTTTTCCTTGATATAATCCATCCGTTAAAGAAAGACTTGAAAAACTTAAATCTTTCGCGTAATCTTTTGCGAAGAAGTTACCCTTATATGATGGGAATTGTTTTGATATACTGCTGTATTCACTTTCTTGAGTAACGGCAGTAAATCCCACTTTTCCTCCATTTTCAAACTGGTAAGATATTTTACCTCCAACGCTATTAAAATGTTCGTCAAACTTTCTCATTCCGTCGATATAAACTTGAAGTCTGTTATTTCTAAAGTCAACTTTAACCTTATGAAGGAAGTCTGCGTTATATCCTGTATAAAAGGCACTTTTACTAATAGAACCTGCAGTTAAATTCATATTACCGTTAGCCAAAATTTCCAACTTAACTGCATTTGAAGAAAAACCTATAACTGCTTTTCCACCGTTTGCAACGTAGTTTGCTTCTGCAACGTAGTTTTCTTTTGCGGAATAAGAATATTCAGAAATAGTATTTGCAGAAAGTTCACCAAACCCATCATTTACAGAAGTAAGGTTTGTAAAGTTGTTAGTAGTAGTTAAAAAGTCATAAGAAGTGGGCATTTTAGCCTTTTCTTGCTTAAAATCGGTTGGGCCGTAAGCAGTCATTTCTGCCCCGTTGAAAGATACCAAATCAATATTTAACCCACGAATAGGCCCTACGTTAGGATTTATAAGGTTGTGATAAACAATATAATCGTTAATAAGGTCTGGGCCTTGGAAAACAAGACCGCAAGCAGTTCCGGTGATATCTTCAAAGGTGCTTGCAAGTAATGGGCGTTGCCCAATTTCATAGCCGGAAAGAACTTCGCTACTGCTTGCCCAAAGGGTACGGTAGCCGTGGTTTGCAACGTGATTTCCGCTAAAAGTCATATAATAAGTATTGTCTCTCTTAAATATTTCGCCCGTTTCCGTCCATAAATTTCCGCCGTTCCCAGCAACTACAGTTCCGGGATAATAGGGTTTTATATCTATTTCAGTGGGGCTTGACATAGTGTGATATTCAATACCCTGTCCTGCATGCCCGTGCCCTAAATACCATTGCCCGTCGTCGTCGATAAATATACAAGCGTCAATACTGTCGTGCATTCTACCAGTAACGTCTGTAAAAGGTCCTAAAGGAGTGGAGGCAGTAAGTACGTGAAGCCCTGCGCCATTTGGCGTAGTATACAGATAGAAAGTCCCGTTCCAATATATAACTTTGGGAGAATATGCCGTGAAAGTAGCGTTTTGATCTGCAGCAACGATAGTTTCGTATTTCCAATCAAAAGCGTTGTCACTTGACCACACCATTATCCCTTGCTTTCCGTAAGGAGTGCTTACGTAAAGATAGAATCTACCGTTATATTTCATAATATAGGGATCGCCTATACCGTAATTTTCCCATTGTCCTTCAAGAGTAAGATCGTTTTGATAACTGTTTTTATCTTCGGGTTCGTATTTTTGAAAATTCAAAGCAGGTACCTCCGACTGTGTGGGAATATTGCTTTTTTCTTTATCTTTTCTACAAGCAGAAAAGGCAGTTAATCCAATTAGTGCGCTTAATGCTAAACAAATAGATTTTTTAAGTTTCAAAATTATATTCTCCTTTTCTTAGGTGCAAACTCGCCAACGAAAATAACTCTGTTACCACCGCTAATTTCGTAAGCCTTTTCGTAGGGCATTTCTTCACAGCAGTTCACGTATAAAACTTGATCTTCGCGAAGTTCTTTTAGCCAAAGTTCTAAATCTTCAGCTGCCCTATTGTGAAGTTGCAAACATTTAACGTTTTCCATCTTTGCAAAAGTCTTTACGTGCTGAGCGTGAGCACCGCAAAGATGTATCATACCGGGATTTGGATATACGCCTAAAAGTTCGTTATCCAGTTCGCTAATAAACTCTTCGTACATTTCAGCCGATAGCATTTGCGTACTGCATCCGCAAATTTGACCGCAACCAAAAGGTTGAGTTCTTTCCCAGGGAACAACTAACTGAAGTTGATCAAAGGGAATGGTCTTTATGTAATATTCGTGAATTTTCTTTTGCAAATCACAAATAATCCTTAAATCGTGCTTTATGCCTTCTTCATTTTCGTAAAAAGCGTAAAATGCTTCTTCGCCGTATAAATTTACTGCAATGTTAAGCGGACTTGCAATGGTAGGCAACCCAAAAAGTGGGAATTTAACGTTCATTTTAACAAAATGTTCCGCAACTCTTTTTACAAGTTTGAATGTTTCGTCATTTTCTAAATCGGGCGTTTTAAGTTCACCTATGGGAGTGGTTAAATATTTACAGTTCCACTGCCCGTCTAAATCAAAAACTTCTGCCCCTAAAATTTTATCTATAAAATGAACGCCGTAAGGCCCGAATGAAATACAGCAAGGGCGAAGCATTTCTTCATCTGCAGAAATACGTTCTGCGTGCTCTGCCATAAAATCAAGAGCGGCCTCAACCCATTCTTCGGGCTGAGTGTAAGGGTCAACCCCTTGCGGAAAAAATACCGTGCCGTTTAAGTTTAAGGTATTTTCTTCCCCTTTGCCGTTATAAAAATTTTCAAGTCTTTCAAATAATTTTTTCTTTCGCTGCAAAAGTACAGGATCGTTTAATATTTCAAAAGTTTTTTCTTTCATATTACTCCTTCATACCGCCGTTAAATGCAAGTGAATTAATAATTTGTTTTTGGAAAACGATATAAATAATGATAAGTGGCAACGACGCTAAAACTGAACCCGCCATAATTACGGGAAGAGCGTTCATTGTATTATTCAAAGTATTAAGTGATGCTAAAAGTGGGGTTAACGGATATCTTTCAACGCTATCAAGATAAATAATAGGTCCTAAAAGATCGTTCCATATAGCCATAAACCAGAATATCGCTTGAGTTGCAACAGCGCCCTTTATTAAGGGAAGTACTATTTGAGCGTATATTCTAAAGTAAGAAGCCCCTTCTACCTTTGCACTTTCTATAAGTGAGTTCGGCAAACTCTTTAAAAATTGCATCATAAAGAACATTGCAGAAATATTACCTAAACAACCCGGGATTATTAACGGCAAATAACTGTCACGCATGTTAAGTAGTGAGAAAAATAAATACTGTGGCATCATAACTACGGGGAAAGGTATCATCATTGTTGAAATTAATAAACTGAATATTACCTTACTACCGCGGAAATGCATTTTTGCCAAAGTAAAGGCAGCCAAAGAAGTTGTAAACAAACCGATAGGAAGAACGAAAATAAAAATTCTTGCAGTATTTAGAAAACCGCGCAAAAGTTTTTCTTCCACTATTACCGTAGTATAGTTTTCAGGTTTCCATACGGGCGGAATAAGTTGTATATTTTCAGTAAATAAATCCTTACCCCTCTTAAAAGAAGCCGAAAGCATCCATAAATAAGGGAATATCATCATGAAGGCAATTAAACTTAAAATAATAACTATAATTGCAGTTGTTAGTTTATAATTAAAAGTCTTGCTTTTGAGTAAAGTATTTTTCATTATTCAGTCTCCTTTACCCAGTATTTTTTACCAATAAATTGTATAAAGGTAATAATTAAAGTAAATATGGCAAGTACCCAAGCAGCAGATGAAGCAAGCCCCATTCTTTGCCCTTCAATACCTTTTTGCCAAATATAGTAAACCATAGTAGTAGCGCTGTTATCAAGACCGCCACCGGGCGTCATAACGTAAACAGAGCCAAAGGCTTGAAGTCCACCGATAATACCAACTATCAATATATAAAAAGTAACGGGAGATACTAACGGTAAAGATATTTTGAACATTTTAACAATACCGTTTGCGCCGTCAAGTTCAGCCGCTTCATAATAGGTGCGGTCTATACTTTCAAGACTTGCTAAAAATAAAAGCATTGTGTTACCAAGCCCAGACCAAATACCCATGATTATATATGCAGGTTTAATATAATTTACGTCGCCAAGCCAGTTAGGTGGATTTTTAACGCCAAAAAACATAAGCATTCTATTTAATAGCCCGTATTCAAGGTTAAACATCCATTTCCAAACGATTGCCAAGGCTACCCCGTTAGTTACCGCAGGAAGATAATAAACAACCTTAAAAAATCCCGATAAGCGCATTTTCCTTGTGAGCGCAACCGCTAAAAGGAATGAAAAGAACATACCAATAGGAATACCTATCATCATAATAAAAGTATTACCTATGCTCTTTATAAAAACTTCATCAGTAAATATTTCCTTAAAATTGTCAAAGCCTAAAAAAGAAGGTGTTGTTACTATGTTCCATTGCATAAAACTCATTACGAACGAAACGAGTAACGGTAACAGTAAAAAGCCAAAGAAGAGCAACAGTACTGGCGATATAAACAGCCAAGACCACAGTTCTTCGTTTCGGTTAAGTTTGTTCTTTTTTGCCATAGTTTTACCCCGTATTTTCACTGCAAACCGCCCTAAAAAAGGCGGTTTGCAGTATTTTAATCAGTTTGGTTTTAACACGCAAACGGTTGAATAATAAGGTTTTTTGCCTTTATTAATGACTTTCTATTTTCTTCAAAACTCAACCGCCATTCGTGGCGTCACCATATAGTTTATCTTATTATTTACCCCAGCCTACGTTTTCTTTAAGGGTTTCCATTTCGCGGTAAGCAGTATCAAGTTCTTCTTGCATACTTGCTTTTACCGATTTACAAAATTCTTCAGCAGTTCTATCTCCGTTAAATACGGTACCAACACTGTTTTGGAAAACGATATACCAAGAATCTGAAGGTGTTAAGTAATATTCAAACGGTCTACCCGTTCTTTCTAAAATGTTAATCCATTCGTAAACGTTAGCCTGTTTTGATTTTGAATAGTCAATAAATTCGCCCTTTGCCATAGATTTTACGTTAGGAATAATTTGCCCTGCTTCGTAAAGTGTTCTTTGACAATCTTCATTAGTCGTTAAGAATTTAATAAATTCGTATGCTAAGTCTTTATTTTTACTTCTTGAACTCATAGCAAGTCCCATATATCCAGTACTTGTTGCTTGAATACCAGTAGGCCCTGCAATTAAGGGGAAGTAATCCCATTCAAAATCTAACTCGTTATTGTAAGTTCCAATATCCCAAGGTCCTATAAAGTAAATACCTATTTGACCTTGTACCCAACGGCTATAAGCATCTAAACTTGCTATTTCCGTACTGTTAGGTACTATACCTTTTACAGTAAGTTCGCGAATGAATTCAAGCGCTTCAATAAATTCGGGTGAATCTACAGTGATAGTCTTTCTATCTTCAGATAGGAAAGATGCGCCGTTGCCCCAAACTGCCTGAGCAATATCGTAACCGCCCATCATCCATTCGTTACGCTTAATAGCGGTATCAACAGTGCCGTCTGCTTTTATACGGTTATCCATCTTTTTACCGTAAGTGAAAAGATCATCCCAGTTCCAAGGCTCGTCAAGAGAAGGAACTTCTATATTGTACTTAGCAAACAAGTCTTTGTTGTAAGCCAAAGCCCAAGGACCAACGTCTTTAGGAAAGGCGTAAATATCACCAGTACCTACTTGATTTCCATCAAGTTTATACTGATAAAAACCAGGCTTATCCCAAAATTCGTTTAGATCAAGGTCTTTATCTGCGTCAATATAAGGTTGTAAGTTTTCAATATGTCCGCTTATAACCTTATCCCAAAGCATACCGTAGGGAACGTAAAATACGTCGCTTGTACATTCCCCTTTTAATGCGTCACCACTTAACATAGAGTTAAGTTTAGTGCGGTATTCGCCAACTGCTACCGTGTTATAGTCCACTTCGCAGTTATAAAGTTCTTCAAACTGTTTAATAGCTTTTTGGTAGGCTTTCTTTTCGGTAGAGTTTGTCCAACCAGTAAAAACTAAAGTTTGAACGTCTCCGTTCTTTTTACCGCATCCGCAGGCAAATAAGGTGGCGGAGAGCATAACCATACCTAAAATTAAAGATAGCAATCTTTTAGCCATTATTATTCTCCTATAACAACGTATGCAAACGAGAAGTTAAGTAAAATTGATACGTTTTTAACAGTTCCGTCAGTATAAGTAACTGTACCGATAAGTTCGTCTTTGTTTTCAGCTGCATTAAACACATATGAACCTCTGAAAACTTCACCATTGTATCCGCCATCGTTAGGATAAGTAATAACTACTTCTTCGTCAAGAGCATTCCAAGCGTCAACTGGAACTAATAAACCAGCACCCATAGGTCCGCGATAAATGATACCGTTTCTCATATCAAGGTCGCCATAACCGGTTAAGAATGCAGTAAAATTACCGGTGTAGATAGGACCGTTGCTAGGCCATGCAAAAGAACCTACGTTAGGATAACCGCCAACGATAGTACCTTCAAATACGATACCGCCAACGAATGCTAAAGAACCTTCTGCATCTAATGCGCCTGCAGAACCTTCAACGCCTTCTGCTCCAGCAAAAGTACCTTCAAAAACACTTCCGTCAGGCCATGTGAATTTGCCTTCGCCTTTCATTTTGCCGTTTTCAAAAGCACCGGTATAAATACCGCCGTTATCGAATTCTAAAACTGCTTCGTCGTCGTTGTACAAACCGCCAACGAATGCACCGGTGTAAGTTGCTGCACTAATAGCATCAATCATAACGCCTTCGCCTTCTGCCTTACCGTCTTTAACGGGGCCTTCGTATACGTTGCCGTTTTCGTACTCAATAGTACCTGTTCCTGTTGCAGTACCGTCTGGTAAGCAAGTACCGGTGTAAAGACCGCCGGCTACGGGCGCGTCTTCAAGGTTAGTTTTTGGTTCTACTGGAGTACATCCAGCAAACACAACTAAAAGTGATAAACAAAGTAACAAAATGGTTTTAGTGATTTTTTTCATGTTTTTACCTCCTTATAATAAAAAGTCACTAGACCTTACTACTACCATTATAAATTCTGCAATTCATAAAATCAATACTCAATTTTCATTTTTTATATTTTTAAAGTTTCACTTCGAATTTTTTTGAAGTTCTGGTTGACTTTTGAAAAAATTTGTAGTATTATTTTGTTATAAAAAACATTCAAGTTATTAAAAAATATTATTTTTTTTAACTAATAAGGAGAAGAAATGGATAGGGTTGCGCATTTATCACTTAAAGATGAAAAAGTATTAACTAACTTAGGTCACTGTTTTACTTCAAGTTTAAGAAGAAAAATCATTGCCGAAATTAACGACCACAGTTGCTCAATTATGGAACTTGCCGAAAAATTTAATGTTCCACTTTCAACTATGTCCACCAATATAAAAATATTGCAAGATGCGGGGATCGTTCTTCTTAGTAAAAACCCAAAGAAGCGCGGTAATGAAAAAATAGTTTCACTTGCTTCAGTTATGCTTCATATAAACCTTACAATGCAACCGGTTAATCAGTTTAATCAAAAGGTAATTGATATTCCGCTTGGCAGCTACATGGCATTTAACGTTAAAAAACCTTGCGGTATGGCTGATGAACACGGCATTATTTTTGAAAATGACGAGCCAGAAAGTTTTTTATCGCCATCAAGAATAAAGGCAGAACTTCTTTGGTTTAAAAGCGGTTACGTTGAATACGCTATTCCCCTTTATCTATATAAGGAAAAGTGGATTAGAAGCATTTCTTTTTCGTTAGAACTTTGCTCTGAATGCCCTAACTATAGAAACGACTGGAAAAGCGAAGTTACCTTTTGGATTAATGAAACTGAAATTGCAACCTACGTTTCCCCTGGTGATTTTGGTGGAAGACAGGGGCGTATTACCCCATCTTCTTGGTCTACTAATGCAACTCAATATGGAATTCTTAAAAACGTGTGCTTAAATGAAGACGGGACTTTTATTGATGGCATTTTAGTTTCAAACGTTACGATTGACGATATTGAAATGCGCAATACAGACCGTATTCGCCTGAGAATAGGTGTAAAAGACGATGCTAAATTTTGCGGTGGTATTAATATTTTTGGCAAACGATTTGGTGATTATCCACAAAATATATCAATGGTTATAGAATATCAAGAATAGAAATACAAAACTCAAAAATCCATTTGCATATAAAAAACAACTCTGTTTAACTGTAGTTAGGCAGAGTTGTTCTTATATGTTTTATATTAATTTTCATTATGCATTATATTTTAGCTGAGCAGCACTAACAGTTATTTTAGGAATAGTAACTAAAGAACATTCAAAACAAAAGCAAGAGCACCAAATAAAATCTTTTTCATA
>JAZOCA010000140.1:0-7939 GCA_045596285.1 Christensenellaceae bacterium
ATCAATTTTTAAGGAGTTTTTTATGTCGAAAAAGAAAAAAAGCAAAATTAAAAAACTAGACGATAAATCTTATGGTGAATATATATCTTCTTTGAAAGAAGAAAAGCCTATAGAAGGATATAGTGAATAAATAATGAATACGGCAGTAAAACTACTGCCGTATTTTTATTTTGCGATCAATAAATGCTTAATCTGCTTCTTTTTATATTTTAATAATAAATTTTGCAATTGTGAAATAATTACAATCTAATTTTACATATAAAATCGCAAATATAACCTAATCGCTTTACTTTTTTTTAATTATAATATATAATTAAATAATAGTATAAGAATGAAATATATTAGTTTTTGTATTATCATATCTATCTTAAATAAAGATAAGTGTTATTCTTTAAGAAAAGTAGGCGAATGGGTTAATAATTTCTCGGTAGGTATATAATGATTTATCAAATTTTATCCACAATTAGTGCTCTTATTCAAAGTAATGATTCAAGAATTGAGATGCAAATAGTTTTATTTACTGGAATTGTTACAATTACCAGTTACTTTATCATCTTTCTTTTAAAAGCTATTGCTGTTTGTCGAATGGCAAAAAAACGCGGATTTAAAAACTGGTGGGTAGGAATGCTGCCTTATGGAAACTTTTATATGATCGGAAAATTGGCTGGCCCAGTAAGAGTTTTCCAAATTGATCTTAAAAATATCGGTTTAATAACAATGATATCTGCGATTATTTATGATTTAATCAACGTATATTCCATATTGGCGCTATTAGAAATTCCTTTAATTTCTTCGCCTGTGTTAAACGTTGCAGTTGTAAGTGGTTCATACATTATAGAACTCGTATATTATCTTTCATATATTATGTTAGCATCTGCAATATTTGGAAAATATGCACCTAACAAGCGTTTAATGTTTACATTATTGTCTATTATTGAGCCAGTATTTTCAATCTTGTTACTTGTTGTAATGAATCGAAAACCATATGATAGTTACGACGATTATTATAAGGAACGTATGGCTAGAAGATTTGGTCAAAATTATAATCCGTTTGAAAAACCTTATAATACAAAAGAAAATCCATTTTCTAATTACGATACTAATAAAAACAATTCAAATTCGGTTGAAGATCCGTTTGATGAATTTAAGGGGGATTAATGAACGAATGTATTTCAGCTGTTGCTACAGCACCGGGTACAGGTGGGGTTGCAATAATTCGTTTAAGCGGTGACAACGCGCTTGATATAGCCTCAAAAATGTTTAATCCCATATCTAACATAAAAGTAAAAGATTTTGAGCCATATAAAATGTACGTTGGAGAAATACTTGGGGATGGATTTTCGGATAATGGAATGTGTGTTTATTTTAAAGCTCCAAAAAGTTTTACGGGAGAGGACGTTGTTGAGTTTCATTGCCATGGTGGTATTGCCATCACAAGGGGTATTTTGAACAAAACCTTTTTATTGGGGGCAAGGCTTGCTACGAATGGTGAATATACTAAACGTGCTTTTCTAAATGGGAAACTTTCTTTGTCTTCGTGTGAAGGTTTAATCGACATGATAAACAGCGAAAGTGTTACTCAAATTAAGTCCGGGTTCTATTTGTTTAGGGAAAAGCTAAAAAATACTATAGTTGATATTCAATACAAACTAACTTCTGTTTTGGCACAGATTGATGCTAATATTGATTATCCTGAGGAGGGGTTGATTGAAGATAGTGGAGAAGAGATAAAACAAAAACTCCTTGAAGTTTTACCTGTTATTTCTAAATTGATTGAGTCTTATTCATCAGGAAAAATTATTTCTCACGGAGTAAGTGTTGCTCTAGTTGGTAAAACTAATACTGGAAAAAGTTCTCTTCTAAATTATTTATCTGGCGAGGAAAAAGCAATTGTAACGAATATTGCTGGTACGACTCGTGACGTTGTAGAAGCAAGCGTATTTATTAATGGTGTAAAATTCAACTTATTTGATACTGCTGGTATACGTGAAACTGATGATGAAGTTGAAAAAATAGGTATAGTGCGTTCAAATTCGCTTATCAACACCGCAGATATTGTTCTTTTTGTTACTGAATCTTCAAAATATGACGAGAATGATAATATTTTATTATCTAAGATTGAGGGAAAAAACGTTATTAAGGTAATAAATAAAAGCGATATTCACGGTGAAAAAATATCAACTGAAAACACTATTGCTATTTCTTGTAAAACAGGTAAAAATATCGATATTCTTCGCGAAATGCTTTTTAAATTAGGGGCAAATAACGTTAATACAGATGGTGAATACATAACACAACAAAGACATTATTTTGCTTTAAAAGAGGCATATTGCGCTCTAAAATGCGCGATAGATTCTATAGGAATTATGCCTATTGATTTAGTTAGTTCCGATATTAAAGATTGTTGGGATAAATTGGGAGAAATCACGGGAACGACGGCAAGCGAAGATATAATTAATGAAATCTTTGCACGTTTTTGTGTTGGTAAGTAAATTATGGTTAATCTTGATCTATATAGGGTGTTTTATACCGTTGCAAAATGCGGTAGTTTAACGAAGGCTGCAGATCAACTATTTATTTCGCAACCGGCTGTTTCGCAAGCGATAAAGCAACTTGAAATGCAACTTGGTGGTAAATTATTTAACAGAGTATCTCGCGGAATGGAATTAACTGACCCTGGTGGGAAAAAAATGTTTAATATTGTTTCTGAAATAATTGAGCGTTTGGCAGCGGCTGAAAATGAATTTTCCAAAATTAGCAATAATGCTTCCGGTAGTATTAGAATAAGTGCATCTGACATTTTTACTACCTATAAATTGATGCCGTATATATCTGAATATCACGAACTTTATCCAGATGTTTCTTTCTCCTTTATTAATTCTAATACAAGACAATCGATAGAACTCGTGAAAGATAATAAGGCGGATATAGGATTTGTTAATTTACCTATTGAGGATAAAAACGTTTTATTTACCGGTCAAACGGGGATCCTTCATGACGTTTTTATTGCTAATAATAATTTTTCACATTTATTTAAAAAAGAAATTAAATTATCTAATATTTCAACTTATCCATTAATATTAACCGATATGAATACTTCATCAAGATACGAAGTTGATAAGTTTTCAGCTAGTTTAAATATTAAATTAGCACCTGAAATTGAAGTTTCGAATATCAGTTTGATGATAGAACTTTGCAAGAAGGGGTTAGGTATTGCATGTTTGCCACGTGAATATGTAAAAAACGAGCTAGCTTCGGGTGAGTTAACAGAATTAAACGTTGTGCCAAAATTCCCCATTAGGGCAACAGGTGTTATTGTGAATAAGGAAAAAAATTATTCTTATGCCGTTGCTGAATTTTTAAAACTTCTTAATAAATACGAAAACAATGATTAGCGATAAAGGGGCAGACTTTATTATTGATCGTTTAAATTCCTTTGGATACGAGGCTTATTACGTTGGTGGATGCGTTAGAAACTATTTATTAAACATACCTATTATCGATTATGATTTAACAACAAATGCTTTGCCAAATATTATTTTAGATGTTTTTTCAGATTGTAAAATAATTAAAACAGGGTTAAAACATGGAACCGTTGGTGTTGTTATTGATAATGTTGTATATGAAGTAACCACTTACAGAACTGAATCATCATATAGTGATTTTCGTCATCCAAACAATGTTACTTTTTGTAAGTCGGTTCATGATGACTTATCTAGAAGGGACTTTACGATTAATGCTATAATATATCATAAAAATACAGGATTTATCGACGATTATGGCGGTATTTACGATACACACAATCGTATTTTAAAGTGTGTAAACGATCCAAATGTGCGTTTTGAAGAAGACGCTCTTAGAATATTAAGGGCGTTGAGATTTGCAAGTGAGTATACTTTAACTATAGAAGAAAATACCAAACATGCAATAATGGATAAGTATTTTCTTTTAAGAAAAATTTCAGCTGAAAGAATAACAAGTGAATTTATAAAAATCTTATTAGGGGACAATGTTGTTTTTATTTTAAATAAATTTAAGCAAATTTTTGAGTTTATCTTCCATTCATCAATTGATGATTCTATGTTTGGAGTATTAGAGTTGTTGCCTAAAATAGACTATTTACGAATAGCATTCTTTTCTACACTTTTAAAAGAAAATGACTTTTTCTTCTCTTATTTAAAAATTTCAAAAGAGATTAAAAGAGTTATCTTTCTTTTAATAGAAAACATGTATTTTTCTGACTTTTTAAATAAAACTTGTATTAAGCGTTTGATGAATTTAGTTAATGATAATATTTTTGATTTTATTTCGATTAAAAAATCTGTTGCCGTATATACTAATAATTTAGATTTGATAGGTTTAATTGACTGTTTTGAATATCTTGTGAAAGAAATAATTTCAAATAATGAATGTTATCAGATTAAAAATTTACAAGTAGATGGTAATGACTTGATTGCTTTGGGATATTCAGGCAGTGAAATAAAATGCGCATTAAATCGTGTTTTGGATGCCGTAATATCCGAAAAAATTCTTAACGACAAAAAGGAAATAATAAAGTTTTTAAATGGATAAATATATTATTGCAATCGGCGGTGGGTCTTTAGCAGAAAAGACAACTGCCAAAATTGATAAATATATTGCAGATCTTGCAAAAAAAAGAGCAGGTGAGCGTCGTCCTATTGGGGTTTTTATAGGTTCTGCTAGCCACGATAGTATGCCGTATTTCAATACTTTTAGAAAGACGTATACGGCAGATTATAATTTAAAAGCGGACTGTGTTTTATCTGTATATGGCGAAATGAACGCCGAAAAGATAAAAAGCAAATTTGAAAAGGCTGATTTGATCTATATTGGCGGTGGCGATACTTTATTTATGCTTGATCTATGGAAGAAAAAATCTATTTATGAGTTAGTATTGGACGCATATAACCGAGGCGTAATAGTTGCTGGACTCTCGGCCGGTGCTATTTGTTGGTTTGAAAAGATGTATACTGATTCACAATTTTTAAACGGTGATAAAAATTTTAATTATTCAATTCACGATGGAATGGGTGTTTTAAGGGGGACATGTTGTCCTCATTATGAAGAAAGAATTAATGATTTTGATTATGCTTTGAATTCTTTAACCCATTTTCCAGCTTGGGGTATTGAAGGAAATTGTGCTGTCGTTTTTAAAAATGGGAAATATCTCACCACTATAAGTGCTGGTGGAAATGCATATCAAATTAGCGAGAATAATGAAATAACTGAAAAAAAATTACTTGAAAGCAAAATTATATTTTAAGGAGAAAAAGATGCAAAAATTACTTATCGTAGACGACGAGGTTAAAATTATTGAAGTTTTAAAAGAATATGCTGAATTCGAACGTTATAACGTTGATTCTGCAATGAATGGAATGGAAGCCATCCAAAAATGTAATGACAATAAGTACGATTTAGTTATTATGGATGTGATGATGCCAAAACTTGATGGTTTTTCTGCCGTTAAGGAAATTCGCAAAAGAAGTGATGTGCCCGTTATCATGTTGTCTGCAAGAGGTGAAGAGTATGATAAACTTTTCGGCTTTGAACTTGGAGTAGACGATTACGTAGTAAAGCCTTTTTCACCTAAAGAAGTAATGGCAAGGGTTTCAGCTGTATTAAAAAGAAGAGGCGCGTCAAAGCCTCAACAATTAACCAGAGACGTAATTTCTTTTGAAGGTCTTCAAGTAGATATGATTGGTAGAAATGTCTACGTTAATGACGAAAAAGCAGAATTAACCCCTAAGGAATACGAATTGTTATTCTATATGGTTAAAAATAAAGGAATTGCGTTATCTAGAGAAAAACTACTTCAGGACGTTTGGGGTTTTGATTTCTTTGGTGACGATAGAACGGTTGATACCCACATAAAAATGTTGCGTAGCAATTTAAAAGAGTACCGTAAATTCATTGTTACTTTACGTGGATTAGGTTACAAATTTGACGTATAATATCGGTATATTTAAATGAAAGTAGGGAATTTAAGGCAATTAAAATACAATATATGGATGTATTTTATTTTGTATACGGCATTAATTGTTATAGTTTTATGGGTTTTGCAAATTGTATTTTTAGATAGTTTTTATCAAAAGGTTAGGTATAACCGTTTGATTGAATATGGAAATCAAATTACAGAACAGATGAACGTTAATGACGTTACGAATGAAGATATAGATGATTGGATAAACAGTTACATCAGGGCTAGCGAATCCGGCGTGTACAGTTATTTGGCATATTATGATGAATATGAAAAACTGATTGTTGAATCTCCGTTTTCATCGTTTTTACCATCTGGGAATAAGCCTGAAACAAACGGACCGTTAATTGTTGAGAACTCAACTATATTTGAAGACGCCATCAAGGCTCTAAACGTTAATGTTGAAGGATTACCAAATTATATTTGCGATTATTTTGTTGGTAATGACGGTACTACACAATTTTGCGTATATGCTTCTAAAATAAGCAATGGACTAGGTGATTCAACTTTGATTATGATTGCTTCTAATGAGGCAGTTAAGGAAACCTTAGATATAATTCAATACCAGCTTACAATAGTTACTATTATTGTTGTAGTTGCGTCTTTTGCCTTAGCCGGCGCTATAGCATCAAAGTTGGCTGATCCTATTAGAAAGATGTCCACAACGGCAAAAAAATGGGCGGAAGGTGATTCCAACATTGTTTTTAGAGGGGATAGTTACGACGAATTAAACGAACTTGCAGAAGCGTTGAACTATGCAAAAGAAGGTATTGCTAAAACAGGATATTTACAAAGAGACTTACTTGCTAACGTTTCTCATGACTTAAAAACACCCCTTACCATGATTAAAGCATATGCTGAAATGATTAGGGATATATCAGGTGAAAATAAACAAAAGAGAGACCAACATACAAACGTTATTATAGAAGAAGCAGATAGATTAGCGATGCTTGTTAATGATATTCTTAATCTATCAAAATTGCAAAATAATAGTGAAGTAAATGAATTTGCACAAGTAAATCTTTCTGAACTTGTTGAAAGAGTTATTTATAGATTTGAAAACTTTATGTCTGAAAAAGGTTATCATATTATATCTGACATAGAGCCAGATTTGTTTACTGTATGTGATGAACAAAAAATTGAACAAGTGGTTTATAATCTTATAGGTAACTCATTAAATTATACCGGTGAAGATGATAAAACGGTAAAAGTGCATTTACATCCTAAAAATGACATTATTTTACTTGAAATTATGGATAGCGGTAAGGGTATTTCCCCCGAGCAAATTGACGGTATATGGGAAAGATATTATAGATTTGCAGATACTCATCAACGTCCTGTTAAGGGAACTGGTTTGGGGCTGTCCATCGTAAAAACTATTTTGCAAAATCACCGCCTAAGATTTGGTGTAATTTCAAAAAAAGGCATAGGTAGTAACTTTTTTGTTGAATTTAAAGGAATGAAGGATGAAGATGAATAATTCTGAAAATAAAGAATCAATAGAATCTTTGTTAAAAGTAGAAAATTTAGATAAAAACGAATATTTAGTTACTGCAACAGTAGTTGAACCACCTGTTGAAAAAACTGAGCAAAAGTCAAAAAAAGTTAGTCTTTTTGGAGCGTTATTTGCTGCTATTTCGATACGAAAAAGTGATGAACTTTATACTGCAGTAAGACCGATACGTACAATTTCCTTTTTTGTTTTAATACTTGTTCCAAATTCTTCCACACCTTGTGCCCTAATCCGGATCTGGCGTTTGGATTAACAATAAAATGGTACATCAGAGAATTCCTCCCTTTATCCTACGACATATCTACATTTATTGTAACGCAAATATGAGCCATAGACAATGGCTTTTTCTTGTCTATGACTCATATTTTTCTTGTCCTATTTTAATATCTACATACTCCACGTACTTCTCAAAAGCCGCCGGTATCGGA
>JAZOCA010000141.1:0-2402 GCA_045596285.1 Christensenellaceae bacterium
GGTTCGATTCCCCGATGGATCACCAGAAAACGATAGGTAAAACCTATCGTTTTTTGCTTTTATCAAACTTTCGTTAATTCGCATGATAGGTCAGTTTCCCCGATGGTTTTTCCCAATTTTTACAACGATATTTTCCAACCGCTTTTTGCGACAAAAATCACTAGTTTTGCCAGTTTTGTCGCATAATTTGTCGCAAGATTTTCGCATATTTTTACCGATTTTTTTAGTATTTACTTTGTCTTTTTTTAAAATTGTTAAGTGCAATTTATTCAAGATTTTTTACCAGTCTAGTTTTTCTGCTTCCTTCAATAAATACTCGTCCGATAAATCTCTATAAGCATCAGTCAGCGCACCGCCACTATGCCCTACAAATTCATCCCTTGCCGCCGTCGAAACTCCACACTCATCACACCTTGTATAAAAGGTTCTTCGTAAGTCGTAAAGTATATGCTTGGGCAAAATTGAATTGAACTTATCACGCACATTGCAAATATTTGGGATATCAAATTCCGTCACGCCTTCAAGATACGGTTTATACTTCTTTATGATAGGAATTTTCTTATACTCAATCTTTCCGCCCTTGCGTTTTGAGTTCTTTGCAACGATAAAATCGCCCTCAATTCTTGCCGTATAATACTCGTTTGGTCTTAATCCCGTATACAATGCAAGCGCAAACGCAACTTCGTATCTCGTCCCCTTAACGCCGTCAAGAAGCGTTTTTTCTTCTTGCTTGGTTAGTGCTTTACCGTGCGTACTCTTATGCTTTTCTACAATAACTATTGCCATAGGATTGCGTTTAATTACGCCGTGCGCCAAAGCGTTCTTCATAATATTGTTTAATATAGAGTGAATTTCGTTGTTGGTCTTTCCTAATCCACGTTCTTGCAAGTCGTCAAGCAATTCTTGACACATATCAGGGCGAATAGCCTTTAACCGCATATCGCCAAAATACGGTTTTAAGTGCTTGTTGTACCTATACATATCGTTGGTATAAGTTAGTTCGGACACCTTGCGTTTTCTGTATTTCTCAAAATAATACATAGCGAACTTATGGAAAGTTTCGGGAACGCCAAAATCTTCTTCGTCATCATAATAATCGTCCCACCTATCGTAATCGTAAGTTCTTCTGCGCCTTGCTCTTGCCATTGCAGGAAATCTCGCATCTCGCCTTGCGTCCGCACTCCACAACTGTTCAATAAATTTGCGTTTGGCTTCTTCTAAATCATTACTGCTGGCGTAAATATTGTAGCCGTTTTTGCGGTAACGTATCTCGTAGTTTACAGTTTTCTCACTGCATTGTCTTCTGTAACATCTTACAAGTTTATCTCTTATGTAAAATTCTCTTCTAAATCTCATGGGTAATTCTTTAATCTCCTTTGTAGTTAATTTAAGATATAACCCATCTCCGTCTTTTTCAATCAGTCCTTTTTGTTTATAACTCGTGGCGGGTTTTTCTTGTTCAACACTTTTATTAGCAAGAACAAGTTTTAACATTTTATCTCTATCGCCGTCGGGTAACTTCTCTAAAATATCAATCGTTTCTTTTAATTCCTTATAATCCAAATCTCCTTATTTTTTATCGTGTGGACGAATTCTTTCGTTTGAACGTGTTTTTACACAACCACCCTGCCCCTATTTTTATTTCCGTAAGTGGAGGGGCTCGGCTCGTCTAATTATTCTGGCTTGTCGGCACCATCTTACGGAGTTAATCTACGTACACAATTTCGTTTAATATTTCTTCTTCTATTATTCTTTGCTTTTCAGTTTCAACTTGCAAGTCGTGTACGTACTCGCCAGTCTTACTGAACTTTGGGCTATTTGATAATTTCTCATACATCTTCATATATAGCCTATCCGCTTGCTTGTCCACGTTATGTAAATATTCTGGCAGACTTCCTGCTAACGCCCAATACTTTCCTACGTTATGTTCTTTTAAGTATTCAAGAGCCAAATTTCCATACTTACCATAAACGTGTTTTACTGGTTTAACAATCTTTTGGTATTCGATTATTTCCTCAACTGTTAAACCTTCGTTCGCCTTGACTTTTTTCAATAGTTCTCTTTTGTTCATAATGAGCCTCCATTTTTGTGTTAACACGAACAATACAAAATCAGCATTAAAAAGTCAAGTGTTTTCATAAAATTTTTCAACCAATTTTATGCGACAAAAAAAGTGGGTTTCCCACTTCTTTTATTTTCTCAAAAGTGCCATTTGTTGCACTTTTCTTATCCTGCTTACCAAAATCAAAAATTCGCAACAAAAAGTAGTACCCACTCTTTGCTTCATTTTCCCTAAAAATTTATCATTTTAGTCGCAATATTTAGTTTATTTTTCCCTAATTTCACACCTCCTTTTTTCTTATTATACCAGTCAAACTTGAAACCTAATTTCAGGTTTGAAA
>JAZOCA010000142.1:0-2863 GCA_045596285.1 Christensenellaceae bacterium
CGAGGATAATCCACCGATAGGCAAACTCCCCTCTATAACTCCGCAAAGTCCAACTGTAAGCGGATACTTTTTCGCAAGCATTAAAGTCGCGCCACGAAGATAATCCGCCCAGTCCCCCTGCTTATCCTTGGGAACAGCCGCAATATGCCACTGGGCACGCTTATCAAATTGCATAGAAGTCAGTTCGATAACACCGTTTTGCTTTGGTGCGTAAGCGATATAAATCCCCTTGTCTATTGCAAAGCCAGTAACCTTACCGAACTGATGATCAACGTGCGCCCCAATCGGACAAACACGATAAGAACAAAACTTCACCCCTTGTGGTTCTTTTTTATAAATTTCAAAAAACTTCTCTTTATGCATCTCGTTATCTACTAATTATTTATTTGTTTTCATTTTTAATTTTGTTTAAGAATTTATTCAGCAATTCAAAATTCAAGTTCGCTTTTTCTATAATTTCATTGGGAACAACAATAGGCTTGTTGTGAAAATTATTCATAATTTCCAATCCCTTTTCCATAGTTAGAGTTTCAAGTGGTGTTGTCCTCCCGCTTTCACCTAATTGCGCATATAATCTTTTTATCTTTTCAGTATGCCCCGAAAAAGATATTACGGATTTGCCGAATTTTGCCCCCACGATTCCTACGTGCAATTTGGTTGTGACCACAACATCACAACAGTCTATCACTTTACACAGAGCTAATGGATCATTATAGTGATATTGAAGTACTTTTTGGCTTTTAATAAGTTTAGCTATGCTATCAAGCTCTTCCTTGTTTTCGGGACAATATTGATCGGCAGAAATCAACACGTCATATTCACTATGCTCTTCTGTAAATTTATTTATTATAGGTATTATCTTTTCTTTTATTTGATTATTACTACCTGGCCTAGGATTTATATGAAGAAAAATCTTTTTTCTATTATGTTCTTGTATTTCTTTTGGTATTTCTTTATCCTTAAAGATTTCAGTGCTCATCGCAAACACGTTATCGGCGGAGCAATATAAGTTCTCCACGCCATACTCCTTCGCGACCGCATATGATTCATTATTTCTCACACAAACAAACTCAGCATTTACTAATAGTTTTTTCTGTATCTTTTCTATGATTTTATTTTTCGAATGCCCTACTTCCATACCAAATATGGCGTACGGAATCTTTTTTCTCAAGCACTTCAAACCTATTCTAAAATACATCAAGTAAACAATAACATAATTTTTGAGTTTTGTTCCTTGACCGCAAAAGTACCCGCCTGGCATACATATCAATGCGTTTATATCTCTTAATCTAAATCTATTCGTGTTTTTCAAATGTTTTTTAAAAAAATCAGAATACGAATAACGGCTATCGTACCAAGCTAAATTCTCAAAGCCAATTCTCTCCGCAATGCACCTTTGATACATTTCTGCAAATAAGTAATCACCAAAATTCGTTCCAGCTGTAGCACCATTAATTAATATCCTCATAAGTTCTCCTTGTTAACGCGAAAAAATGTTTTTAATAAATTTTAATGTATTTACAAAATCTTTTCTATAAAAAAATAAAGACGAAAGCACCGTTACTATTGACGATATAGAAAATATAATCATTGCGAGAACTATCCATTCCCACCAAGTTGAAACAGTGAATTGATCTAAAAACAATTTATACACAATTACAACCAAAGCCATATTGAAAAAGCACCAAAACATCCTAAGCACGACAAAAATAAAACTTCTTTCAAGGACTTTTTGGGAGGAATAAATCCCATAATGAATGGTTCTATATAGGTTTGCAATGATGGTTCCAATAATTACTCCGTATAGTCCTAAAAAGAATACTAAAATTAATGAAACTGATAAATTCAAAATGGCTTCAATTAAAGCTGCGTTTTTAGTCTGTCTATAATGCCCCACCGACTGAACTGCTGTGATATACGGCTGTCTAAAACAAAAAAGCATTTCCGCAAAAACAACTAATACCGCAAACGCTGGCAATATGTAGTTAACGTCTGTTATTCCACTTGTATATAGCTTCATAAAAGGTATCAACAAAAGAAGCAAGCAAGTAAAAACAATTGACACAAAACAAGAAACAATGAACTCATAAGTGCTAAAGTGCCTCTTATATGTTTCTTTTTCGCCTTTTTCCCACAAGTTACCAAATCCCGCCTCTAGTCCAGCGAGGAAATTTTGCATAAGTGTTTTTATATTGCCTACGACTGAATAAAAAACGGTATACACCGAAATAGTCTTAAAATCTGTGAAGAACGTTAATAATGCAACGTCCGTCCTATCGTGCACTATATTTGCAACAGAGTGAAACATCGATGCTTTACGCTGTTTAAGTAAAGTTGTATCCAATTCACAATTTTTAATTATCTTATACTTTTTGCAAGCATATATTTTTATTATGATTGGAACGGCACACAATCCAATTGATGCAACTAGCTTTACAAGTACTAACGATGCGCCAAAATTTATTAAGATTATCGAAAAAACTGTGTTTAAGACTTGAGCTATAATTCTTACAAAAGTTACAACGTAAACTGCTTGATCCGCCTCTAGCAAATAATAATAAGTTTGTCCAAAAAAATACTCACTATAAGTCGTAACGGATAGTATAATTACTAATAGTAAAACGTCTACCCAATAAACTTGCTCCCGTGAAAATAACGGATAAAATATTGCCAATGCAAGCGAATAGAAAAAAAGCACTTTCCCTATTTTTGCATAACTATGCGCCGTGCATTTTACTATCTTGCTTGTCCCCTCTATATCATTATGCGCAAGGGTTTTGTATAATTCTACGCGCATAGCCCCAGCAATTCCCATAGCCAAAATGGAGCTTAATGATAAAAATTGAGTTATTGAAGACACAAC